>JAGQZA010000206.1 GCA_020435805.1 Flavobacteriaceae bacterium | reverse complement strand
TATTTAATCATCCCCTTATCTTTAAATCGGTCACGGGCACTTTTTTGGGGAGCTTCTTCTGGTTTATTTTCTAGTTTTTCAGGTGTTTCTTTTGCTTCCACTTCAATAGTGTCTTTTTTACCTTCGGCGAGTTCTTCCACAAAGTCTTTTCCTTTTTCAATAGCTTCTTGAATACTTTCTTTTTTCAAACCTTTTGAAGCGCCAAAAAATGCCCCGGCAACATAGGTTCCTATTAAAGTTCCCACTACAGCAGTAACTACATATTGAATTTGAAAAATGTTAAAAGGGATAATAAAATTCAATATAATGGCTGCCAAAAGAAATACAAGAGTGAGCCAAACCAACCGTAATAAAAAAGGTTGTTGATAGACAAATCCCTTTGGGTTGTCATTTTTCATTTGCAATTCTTTGGAGTGCATCAACTTATTAAAAAACCGATACAACCTGTTGTTTTTAGACTCGCGTACGTAAATAACAATTCCAAATAAAATAGTGACAATAAATACAATAACTTCTATGGTAATCATGGCTGGTTATTTTTGTTATGCTCTAAGATACAATCTATTACCCAATCTTGATAGGATTCAGGCCAAGTTTTAAAAGCTTTGTAAAATTCCTCTTTGTTATA
Source organism: Flavobacteriaceae bacterium (assembly GCA_020435805.1). Classification (GTDB taxonomy): domain Bacteria; phylum Bacteroidota; class Bacteroidia; order Flavobacteriales; family Flavobacteriaceae; genus Halomarinibacterium. Next base: position 2,342 of record JAGQZA010000206.1, on the reverse strand, counting down.
CCAATACAAATGCAGTGGGTCTTTAGGAATCATCTCGGTAAGCAACCGCCAAACAAGTTCTTTTTGTTCTTCTTCCAAAGAGGAGTGTGGCTCTAACAATGCTTTGGTGTATTCCAACGCCACCACATCATTAATATTCAAATCCCGTTCTACAATCTTTCGTTGATTATAAATTTCTACACTTAACAACTTCTTTTGAGTAGCTTCGTCCAGTTCATTGATATATTTTTTGAATAAAAATGGGCTATCCAAAATTTCTTTGATAGGGTGTTGCAATGTTCTGCAATTTTCAATAAAGAACTGCTTTTTAATTCGTGCGTAACGCTCTGTTTTAGCTGCTTTTTTGATATCAAACTCGGCAATGAGGTGATTAACCAAGGTAGCGGTCAATTCATTATGACTTACATGAAATAGCGTAACTTCATGCACTGTATCTTTTATGGCTTTCTGGAAAACCTCCAGGTCTTCAAAAACAATAATATCGGTAATAAAATCCCGGAGCACAAAAATTCCACCGAAAGCTTTGGTATAAAAGGAACCAATGTTTAAAACAATAGGTTCTAACTGTAATTTTCGGTGACGTAAATCGCCGTATTTTTTTGCTGAATCTAACAATTTCTCATGCAATTGCAAATCGATAAAATTGTTTCCTTCCTGAAACAGCTGCACTAACTCTTTTTGCTCCTCCTGCTTTTTTTGAAGCTCGTGTGTAACCGTAAAACTTAGTGTAATTTTATCGTACTGAAGCAAATCGAAGGGAGCATAATACGCATCTATATTTTGATCTAGCTGAACACAAATGGCTGCATCTTTAGTGATATCCCTTATTTCTTGCGGATAGGCAGCAAAAATGGCTTCCATAATATCTCGGTCAAAACTATGAAACGGATTATGTACCGGTTTCCCTTCCTGAGCGGGAGAAACAATAATGGCATTACTGTTGGCTTCGCCTAAGTTGAGGTAAAAGGGTTCGCCTGTTTCTTCAGCAATTTCAGGGCTCCACCCCATAGCATCGATGGAAAATGAAGCAAGCTGAGTAGGTTGCATGCCCAACAATGCCAAGCAATCGTTATAGCGTTGTGCCAACGATCCGGAAACGGGAACCAAAGCCCCGCCATATAACCCCGCTGCTTTTAGTTTATCGATCAATCTTCGTTTTCTTCAAATTGTTTTCTAGCCTCTAATTGTACTTCCATCTCATGAACCCGCTGATCTACTTTACGTTTGAAGTCGGTGTCGGCAATCGTCGCCACATTATCAAGATAGCGAATGACTTCCTGTCTGCGGATGTCTGAAAAACTCAAGCCTTTCATATTGGCTTTCATTAATTCTTGTAGCATCCAAAATTTGGTTTCGTAATCCTTTTTGAAATAGATATCAGCTTTTTCAAACCATTCCTTCGGAAGGTCAAAATCGGTTAACCGAAGGGATACCGCACTTTGAATGTTTCGGATGTCTCGTGAGGAGAAAAACGGAAACGCCTTTTGAATGTTTTTATACAATTCGGCATAAAACAGATGCTCATCGAGTTTGTGTTTTTCGGCTGTTTTCTCATAAATTTCCAGCACCCGTTCCTCGGTAGGTTTTTCTGTAGCTTTTAAAATTTCCCCAAGGTTTTTTGCCAAACCTTGTTCACTTAAATAGGTATAATCTTTAGGATTTTGCATATTCACAAAACCCGGCATGGTTTTTTCAATTTTACGCCACCACAGATAATCTTGATCTACAAAATCGGGAAGGGTACGAGCCCCATCAATTTTGAAACGCCCCTGTACACGTGAGATGACTGCTTTGTCCAGCATTTCGGGAAGGTTAGTAAACAATCCTATGGAACTATTTCCATAGTTTACCGCATAAGCACCTTCGGTATAGCGAAGAAACACACCAATCACTTCTTTTACCCCTGCAGAAACACCTTGCGCAGTGCGTTCCTGTAAATTGTTTTCAGCGTCGTCTATAGGTGCAAAAATAATTTTAGAAGGGTCTTGTAACGGTTTCATCCATTGCACCATTTTTTCGGCGGAACCTCCCTGAAAGGTAGAAATCAACGTATCCGGCATGGGGTGAAATAAAAACGGAATCTCGAGATTATCGCAATGTTCTTTCAGCCGGGTGGCAATAGCAGCAATCAACATACTTTTTCCTGTCCCCGGAATTCCGTAGCCCATAAACACCGGCATAAAACCGCCCAACTCCTGAAAGGGATTCTTTTTGGCGGTAAAATCGTAGCTCAGCATCCGTTCTGTTAACCTTCGGGCAAAGTGTTTGGCGTCGCGGTTCCCAACAATTTCTTCAAACTGGACTTTGTTAAACTCGACACTTTTAGCAGAACCTTCAAAAAC
>JAGQZA010000205.1 GCA_020435805.1 Flavobacteriaceae bacterium | reverse complement strand
TGGTGGTTGCAAACTGTTGCCATTGTGGGAAGTGCGGGTATGATAATACCCGTTGTTGCAGGGACCACAAATTTCTTGATGACTTTCAAAGGATCTTGGCACAAACTGTCGGGCAGTTATACCCTTCCGTTTTATTTGATTGGTATCATATTCTACTTCACAGGTTCATTACAGGGAACTGCCGAAGCCTTCAAGTTTACCAATTTGGTGTGGCATTTTACCGATTTTACTGTAGCTCATTCGCATCTCACAATGTATGGTATCATCTGCTTTATGCTTTGGGGTTTCATTTATACCGTTGTACCAAGATTGACAGGAAAAGAACCACCTCAAATTACCGTTGGTGCTCATTTTTGGTTGGCACTCATTGGATTGCTTTTCTATACATTCCCACTTATGTACGGTTCTACGCTCAGGGGATTGATGTGGATGGAAGGCACCAAATCATTTATTGAAAGTGTAGAATTGATGGCTCCGTATTGGCTTTGGCGTGCCATTGGTGGTTCATTGATGTGGCTTTCTCATATTTTGTTTGCCTACAACTTTTATGTAATGGTAAAAAAGAAAGAAGAGATAGAAATACCCTCTTCGCCAAAAGACATTCTAAATGCAAAGGTGGCAATAGACAATCAAGAAGTAACAAATTAATATATACGAAATGGAATTTTTCGACAATCATAAAAAACTATTCAGAACAGCACTGGGACTATTTGTTGGTCTTACAATAGTTGTTGCCATAATACCTGCCATCAACAATCAAGATAATAATGAACCATTGCCCGGCTATGAGCCATTAAGTCAAGAAGCTTATCTCGGTAAAAAAAGTTTTATCGCCAACGGCTGTGTGGCGTGCCATACACAACAAGTTAGAAATGTAGATATGGACAATGTTTGGGGCGGCAGACCCGGAATACCTGCCGATTATGCAGGAATTTCGAGAACAGATTTTTGGACAAACACGGCTACCTTAATGGGAACAGAAAGAACTGGTCCCGATTTGACGAATATAGGAACTCGACAACCCAGTTTGGCTTGGAATTTATTACACCTCTATCAACCCAGAGCCGTAGTAGAGAAATCAATAATGCCTGCTTACCCTTGGCTATTTGAAATAAAAAGTGAATTGGGCGAAAAAGATGTAGAAGTGGTTGTGCCAGACGCAAATAGAAAAGGCATAACAGGTAGAATTGTAGCTACACAAGAAGCCCTCAATTTAGTAGCCTATTTGCAAAGTCTAAAGCAAGTGCCTTTGCCTGACGGAAAAGTACCGATGGAATTTTTATACAAGAAAAAAGAAATTCCTGTGGTGGTAAATGGAAATAATGCCAACCTACCTGACGGAAAATTATTGTACAATAATAACTGTATGAGTTGTCACCAAGCCAATGGAGAAGGACTTAAAGGAGCATTTCCTTCATTAAAGGGTAGCCCGATAGTATTGGGTGATGACCTTGAATTATTCGTCAATATTATAATGCTTGGTTATGATGCAAGACCAGAATATGCCGTAATGAATGCAGTAGGTACGGATAATAATCTCACTCCCGAAGAAGTAACTGCCATCATCAATCACGAAAAAACCAGTTGGGGCAACAATGCCAAAACGGTAACTCCAGAAGAAGTGAAAAAAATTATGGACTTTATAAAATTAACATCAAACAAATAACACGATGAAATTAAAATATCTCTTATCAATTCTTGTCGTTTTAACAGCTCAAATAGCAACTGCTTGTCCAGTTTGTGAAAAACAACAGCCAAAAATAACGCAAGGCCTAACCCACGGGGCGGGTCCGCAAAGTAATTGGGATTGGATAATCATTGCCATTATTATGCTTATAACGGTTTTAACGCTGATTTACTCAATAAAATACCTGCTAAAACCCGGTGAGAAAAATGAAAACCATATCAAACAATCAATCTTAAGCAATTAAATAAGATGGAAGAATATAAAAGCAAAATAAAACTTTTTGTGGATGACGAACTACATCCTATAGCTGAATTAATTCCACCCGTGCAATTTGATTTGGACACCAGTAAATTAACCGATGGAGAACACATTCTAAAACTTGTCAGCAAATCGCCAACAGGCAGAGAAGGTATTCGGAAAATAAAATTTATTGTCAAAAATGGCCCTGCGATTTCGGTTGAAGGTTTGAGTGACAATGGCGTGGTCGATGGTGTTATTCCGCTTATGATTAATGCTTATGACAAAGGAAATCAAAAGAAATTCCTCATTGAAGGTAGTGAAACTCCTCAAAGCATCCCTAGTTGGCTTTGGATTTTGCTTGTTGCTTTTTTGGGTTGGGCAGCTTTTTATACCATCACAAATTTTAGTTTGTAATTCAACAAAGAACAATTAGAAATGGAAAACAAGGAAATTTGGTTAGAAACTTTAATCACAAACTCGCCTCAAGAAGGTAGAGAACTGGCTATAAAAATGGCGAGAAAATCTATTGCAGCCATTCAGACAGATGCCGAAACAAGAAAGAAACTACGAAACGATTATGCCAATGATACTGCACAGCTTATTGCTTCTGCCAATGTAATTGCCATAGAGTTTCAAACCATAGCAGCAGCTAATAATTATTGGAAAACTGAAAAATAAATTTAAAAATGAATGACATAATAAATCTTGATGATGTAAAATTGGTAGTCGATTGTTTCTATGAAAAAGTTCGTAATGACGAACAATTGAAAGATGTTTTCAATAACGTAATTCAAGACCGTTGGCCAGCACATTTAGAAAAAATGTACCGTTTTTGGCAAACTGTTTTGTTGGATGAACACACCTATCACGGCAGTCCGTTTGTGCCCCACGCCAAACTCCCTGTGGACATTGAGCATTTTAACCAATGGTTAAAACTGTTTTATGAAACGGTGAATGAAAACTTTGCCGGAGAAAAAGCAGAACGAATGAAATGGCAAGGGCAACGAATGGCAGAAATGTTTCATTCAAAAATTGAGTATTACAAAAACAATCCTTCCATTCCATTGCTATGACCATAGTAAA
>JAGQZA010000204.1 GCA_020435805.1 Flavobacteriaceae bacterium | reverse complement strand
TTGGGCAAGTGGTACATACTATGTTACATTGATTCAGGGAGAGGAGGCTACTACGGTCCCCGTATTCAAAAAATAGTTTATTAAAAATTACCAAATATTATTTTGAAAAAACTTTTGATATATCCAATGAAGGTGTATCTTTGCACCGCTTTTTGAAAAAGCCCTGTATACTATGTGTTATATAAAACAGGTCCGGTAGCTCAATTGGATAGAGCGTCTGACTACGGATCAGAAGGTTGGGGGTTCGACTCCTCCCCGGATCACTACAATTAAAATTAACTTACGATGTCTAGAGTTTGTCAGTTGACGGGAAAGCGTCCGATTTCTGGAAACAGTGTTTCACACTCAAACAGAAAAACGAAGCGCAGATTCATTCCAAATCTTCAAAAGAAGAAATTCTTTGTACCTGAAACCGGTGAGTGGGTAACACTTAAGGTTTCTGCAAAAGCTATCCGTAATATCAACAAGCATGGCTTGTATGCTTACGTTAGAAAGCTTGAAAAGAAAGGACAAGAAACTGGAATTAAATTTTAATCTACTTTAAACGTATTATAAAATGGCCAAGAAGAGCAAAGGCAATAGAATTCAGGTAATTCTTGAATGTACCGAGCACAAAACAAGCGGTATGCCTGGAACTTCTCGTTACGTAACCGAGAAGAACCGTAAGAATACCCCTGAAAGATTGGAATTGAAAAAATATAATCCAATCCTTAAGAAAGTAACCGTACACCGGGAAATCAAGTAATAACAAATTTAAATTCTTTCCGCCATGGCAAAAGTATCAAAGAACGCGAGGGTTGCACAACGTGCTGCAAATGCAGGTTCAGGTCGTGACTTCGTGAAAATCGTTCAGAGCATTAAAGATCCTAAAACTGGTAAATACTCCTACAAAGAAGTGATGATTCACAAAGATAAGGTGCAGGAGTTTATGAATAACCAGAAGTAAGGTTTCTTATAAATATACCGAAAGGGTTTCTTCGTCAAGGAGAAACCCTTTTTGCGTTTCTGTTATATTCAATTTTGCAGCTATTTTGCTATTATTTTTACTATGTTTTTTACCTTTTCCCTATATTTCAGCCTCTAAATTCAAATTGTAAGCACAATCAATAAACTATGTCCAATACCGAAAAATTTGTCGACACCATTAATACCGGGTACACCTTCAAGGGAAAAAGCTTTGTGTTGGGTGGTGCCATGCTCAACCAGGAATGTATCACCAATACATTTGTTAGAGTTCCGCTCAAAACGATGAACCGACACGGATTGATAGCCGGAGCAACCGGTAGTGGAAAGACAAAGACTCTTCAGATCATCGCTGAACAATTGTCAGGCTGTGGTGTGCCGGTTTTGATGATGGACGTAAAAGGTGACCTGTCCGGAATCGCAGTACCAAGTGCTGGTCATCCGAAAATTGATGAACGCCATGCAAAAATAGGCATACCATTTGAAGCCAAAGGATTTCCTGTGGAAATATTGACCCTATCGGAACAAAACGGGGTACGTCTTCGCGCCACGGTAAGCGAATTTGGCCCTGTGCTATTATCGCGCATTCTGGATCTCTCCGAAGCCCAATCGGGGGTGGTGGCCGTTATCTTTAAATATTGCGACGACCAAAAGTTGCCGCTACTGGACTTGAAGGACTTTAAGAAAATGCTGCAATACGCCACCCAAGAGGGAAAAGCCGAATTTGGCGATGCGTATGGCCATATTTCAACAGCTTCAACCGGTTCCATTTTACGAAAAGTGGTAGAGCTGGAACAACAAGGTGCCGATTTGTTTTTTGGGGAAACCTCCTTTGACGTTCAGGATTTATTGCGCATTGACGAAAATGGCAAGGGCTACATCAACATCCTCCGCTTAACGGATATACAAGATAGGCCAAAACTGTTTTCAACCTTTATGCTAAGTTTGTTGGCCGAAATTTATTCAACCTTTCCTGAACAAGGCGATAGCGACAGGCCGGAACCCTTCTTGTTTATTGATGAAGCGCATTTAATTTTTAATGAAGCATCGAAAGCACTTTTAAACCAAATAGAAAGTATCGTAAAACTAATTCGCAGTAAAGGTGTTGGCCTGTATTTTGTAACCCAAAACCCAACCGATGTGCCCGAGGCTGTTTTAAGTCAGTTAGGTCTAAAAATCCAGCACGCGTTAAGGGCCTTTACAGCCAACGACCGAAAAGCCATTAAGCTAACGGCACAAAATTACCCCGATTCCGATTATTACAATACCGAAGAGGTTTTAACCTCACTTGGCATTGGTGAGGCCCTGGTTTCGGCACTCGACGAGAAAGGGCGCCCAACCCCGCTCGCCGCCACCATGATGCGTGCGCCCATGAGTAGAATGGATGTATTGACCGATACCGAATTGAGCAGCTTGCTCTCAAAATCGAAACTGGTAAAAAAATACAACGAAACCATAGACAGGGAAAGTGCTTATGAAATGCTTAACGAAAAAATAGACAAAGCAGAAGCCGAAGAAGCCAAGGAAAAAGCAAGAAAAGAACAGGAAGCACTTAAAAAAGCCACCGAAAAACAAAGTACCACGTCCAGTTCCAGACGAACAAGTACCGCCATGAACCCCGTAATAAAAGTGCTTACAAGTGCTACTTTTATTCGCAGTGTTTTTGGTATTTTAACCAAGGTGATGAAGAAATAGTTATTAAGTTATTCAGTTGCAACGTTAAATATCCTTAAAAAAAATGGTTATTGGGTTATTAAGTTATTCGGTCGCAACGTTATACCTCAATACCTTAACAACTTAACAACTAACAACTTAACAACAAATAACCCAACAACTCAACAACTCAACAACTCAACAACTCAACAACAAACCTAACACGACCCTAAAACTATTCAATGAATCCATTTTTATCAAAATTATTAGTTGCTATTGCCCGCAAACGGCTTCAAAATAAACAAGCCAACAATCCTGTAAGCAAAAAACAAATAGTGCCTTTGGTTAGGAGGTTTCAAGTAGAAGTTTCGCATGGCATAAAAGAATATATTTTTATTATAATAGGTGTGTTTTCGGCAGGTTTTGGTTTAAAAGGCT
>JAGQZA010000203.1 GCA_020435805.1 Flavobacteriaceae bacterium | reverse complement strand
AAAGTAAAGCAGCTAAAAGACGGTTGGACCATCGTAACCCAAGACGGCAAACCCAGTGCACATTTTGAACACAATGTTGCATTGGTAAATGGCAAACCCGAATTACTTTCAACCTTTGCCTATGTGTACGAAGCATTAGGTATTAAAAGCAATGAAGAGAAGGAATTCCGGCAAAACGAGTTGGTATTGTAAGGAGTTATTCCACAGAGATGAACAGAGATTCGCAAAGACTCGCTGAGGTTAATGAATTAACTGAAAAAATAATTGGAGCTGCTATAGAAGTGCATCGAGAATTAGGGCCAGGGCTTCTGGAATCAGCATATCAACAATGTTTACTTTTTGAATTAAAAAAATTAGGTCTTCAAGTTGAAAATGAAAAAGCATTACCAATTATCTATAAAGAAATTAAAATTGATCACGGCTATAGAATTGATATTTTGGTTGAAAACAAAATAGTTATTGAGATAAAAACAGTTGATTTTTTAAATGACATTCACGAAGCACAAATACTAACCTATCTCAAACTCGGAAATTACCCTATTGGATTATTAATTAATTTTCACACCAAATTACTCAAAAATGGACTAAGGCGTTTTATAAACTCCAAGTAGTTCTCTGTGGCTCTCTGGGGAATCTTAGTGTATCTTTGTGTAATTATCTAAAATGAATAAACTCTTCCAATTTTTTCTGAATTTATTTCCTCGAACATTTTTAATTAGAGCCAGCTATTGGGTACGTCCCTTTGTTGCTTTTACATTACGAGGAAAAAAATACACAGACCCTATTGATGGCAAATCCTATCGGAAATTTCTTCCGTATGGATACGAAAAAGTGCGTGAAAATGTACTAGCCCCGGGAACACTTTCCTTGGAACGACATCGTTTATTTTGGTTGTATCTTACAAACGAAACCCAATTCTTTTCCGAGAAATTAAAAGTACTTCACTTTGCCCCGGAACAAGCCTTTTTGAAACGGTTCAGAAGATTAAAAAACATAAGCTATACTACCACAGATCTCCACTCGCCCATTGCCGATGTAAAAGCCGATATTTGCAACCTTCCTTTTAAGGACAATTCCTTCGATTTTATTATTTGCAATCACGTATTAGAGCACATTCCCGATGATACCAAAGCGATGCAAGAACTCTACAGAGTTTTAGCCCCAAACGGAATCGCAATCCTTCAAGTTCCTTACGAAGCCCATCGAGATACAACCTTTGAAGATAATTCTATTACTGACCCAAAAGAGCGTGCTAAAATTTTTGGACAATACGACCATGTGCGTGTGTATGGAATGGATTATTTTAAAAAACTGGCTTCCGTAGGATTTACGGTTGAAGCATTAGATTATACGGCAACTCTTTCAGAAGAATTGATTGAAAAATATCGTTTAGCCAAGGGCGAGTTGCTTCCTGTTTGTAAAAAATTAGTCCAATAATTTTTTCTGAAAGCCTTCCGTAACAAAAACCTGTGATTGATGATTGGCATCGATATACGTTAGGTAGGCTTCCACGCCCTCCAATACTGAAAGTAATTGTTGCGATTTTTCTAAACCCATCGCCATAAAAGCAGTAGCATAGGCATCGGCTTCGGCGCAGGTTTTAGCAAGTACCGTGGCGCTGGTAACATTGCTTTCTTCGGCTTCCCCGGTTAACGGATTTATAGTATGCACATATTTTTTTCCGGTTAGGGAATCAATCCGAAACTTTCGATAATTTCCGGAAGATGCCATGCCTTCATTTTCAATCGTTACGGTATGTGAATAGCTTCTGTTTTCCAGTTTAGAATCAATAGTTTCAATGCCTACCACCCATGATTTTTGTTTTTCCAAGTGCTGCCCTTTGGAGCGTAATTCGCCTCCCAATTCAATCAAGTAATTAGCAACGCCTTGAGATTCCAAATAACGCCCCAAACAATCTATTCCATAGCCTTTGGCCACCGCATTAAAGTCGAAATAAATTTCTGAAAACTGTTTCTGAATAGTGCCTTCCGCAGTCAATTTTACTTTTGAAAATCCTACATACTGCCTCAGCGAATCTAAGGTAAGACTATCCAATTTTTGGAGTGGCTTAGTGTCTCCGAAACCGTAAGCATTTCTCAAAACTCCAACAGTAGGGTCAAAATACCCTTGCGATTGCTGATGAATTTTTTCAGAAAGTAGGAACACTTCTTTAAAAATCGCATCAATCACTACGGTTGAATCCCCTTGATTAATTTTAGAAATATCGCTGTCCGGAATATACGTACTCACCGATTTATTGACCGCAGCAAATACAGAATCGATTCCTTTTTGCGCATCAAATTCTTTTTGAGAATAATACTGAATGGAATAGGTAGTACCAAAGGCATTGCCTTGCAGTAAAAGAAGCTGTTCGGCCTTCTCTTCACAACCTAATAGCAATCCTAATCCTAATATAAAAAGTAGTTTTCTCATGGTATTTCTTGAATTCCTTTATACATTACAGTATAGGGTTCGTCTTTTATTACCGGCATCCCGTAATCTTCGCCGTACCCTAAACCCACTCCTGCATAATAGGCTTTTGCTTCAAATTTTAACGCATGTTCTTTAATGGTTTGCATAAAAACAGGGTCGTAGCTATGGGCATCCTGCGGATAAGAAACGGCTCTAACAATTATAAAATGTAATACTTTATCTTTTAAAGCAACAAACTGTGGATTTTTTTTCAGTTTTGAATTTACTCCCAAAAATTCAAATCCTTTCGATTGTAAATCCTCACCTACAATATTCATAGCGAGATTGTGAAGTTCCTGTTCGGTTAATTCTCTACTCATAAAAGAAAAAGGGCTTAAACAATAAGCCCTTTAAAAATTTATCCTCCAAAATCGTCAAAGCGAATATTTTCATCGGGGATTCCGAAATCTTCACCCATTTTTTGAACGGCTTTGTTCATTAATGGTGGTCCGCAGAAGTATAATTCAATATCCTCCGGGGTGTCGTGATGATTTAAGTAATTTTCAATCACACAATTGTGAATAAAACCTACAAATCCATCACCGGGAGCATCGATAGATGCTTTTACTTTCCAATTATCCTCAGGTAATGGCTCAGA
>JAGQZA010000202.1 GCA_020435805.1 Flavobacteriaceae bacterium | reverse complement strand
CTAAGACTTTCAGCTAGTGAATTAGAATTTAATCCTGAATTCTTTTACACAACCAATAATCAACTAGGAGATGTCATTCCATTTAGAGAAGCCTCCGCAGGACAGCAAGCAACTGCACTACTTACAGTTCTTCTAAATCAACCCGGAATTCCTCTCCTAATAGACCAACCCGAAGATGATATAGATAACAGAGCAATCGATCAAATAATTAAAAACATTTGGGATGCAAAGAAAAAAAGACAATTAATATTTACTAGCCACAATGCAAACCTTGTTGTAAACGGTGATGCTGAGCTTGTGATTTGTTGCGATTATAAAGATTCTACTAGTCAAACTAGAGGTGTTATTAAAGAAGAAGGAGCAATTGACAAAAAGCTAATTAGAAATGAAATCACATCTGTAATGGAAGGAGGAGAAAAAGCATTTAAGCTTCGAAAAGACAAGTATGGCTTCTAAAATAAAAACACGAACCGCAAACACCCAGCTATAGATTAAAGTCTGCTATTTATTACTTCTGAAATCCTCCCCAACCCCCGTCAACACTACTAACTCCCACTTTGGCATATTTTATGCGATTACTACAATAGTAACCTTTAAAACTATTGTTATGGGAGCTACTTTACACTATCGATTTGAACGACGTTCCAAAAGCTATTTGGACTGGTTGTTATACACCGTAAAAAGTGAGCATTATTATGTAAGCGAGGCGGTGATTGTCACCCCTGCAAAACCTTCACCTAAAAAATAAGGGAATCCTACAACGTTAACATCCAGGTGCGTTGCAACTTGCGAAAGAGTTTTAACTCTCTACGTAAAATAGGCATATAATCTTTGCCATTGCTGTGGGTGTTTTCCAGACGCTCACAGTTTTTATACAGAAGATTGGTTAAACGATTTACAGAAGCAGCGTATTTATGTTTTTCTTCTGAAAAGGTTTGGCTTTCGGCTTTTAAAATTTCGGGTGCTAAAGAAATAGATTGTTGCACAATATCGCCGGAAAAATAGATATTGGGGTCTTCTTTTCCGTTGGCTTGTAAATGGGACAAATCCTCTACAAAATAATGAGAGATGCTTCGCGAAATACGAAAGATTTCTAACGCCTTTTGATACAGCGGTGAGTAGGAGTAAGGATGGGGCCCTAAGTGGTACATAATACCGTACAATTTTTTTTCAAAGTCACCCAAATTTACCAACAAATTAAGGATTCCATCTTTCGGTTTTAAAGTTTAAATCATATTTTACTTTAAAATTAGTATATTTAGCGTTAAAATTTCTATGAAATGAAACATGACCCCCTTAACCGCAAAATACTCAAGTGTTTACAAACCAACGCCCGCCAGTCTAATGCAGAGATAGGCCGCCAAGTAGGGATTACCTCTCCTGCGGTGAACGAGCGTATTAAAAAGATGGAGGATGCTGGCATTATTAAAGGGTATTATGCCAACATTTCCCCGTTTGAGTGTGGGTATCAGTTACAGGCCATTATTACTTTACGCGCGTTTATGGGGAAATTAAAGCCTTTCCTGTCACACGTAAAAACCTACGATGAGGTAATTAACTGCTACCGTATTACAGGCAATGAAAATATTGTGATGGAAGTGGTATTGAAAAACCAAAAACACCTTGAGAGTTTTATCGACCAACTCATTACCTATGGGGAGACCAAAACCCAGATTGTGCTTTCGCACGTGGTGGAAAACAATGAGGTAAAGCCCGTTTAATAGGTAGTCACCGTTTTCGATCTTTTTAATAACTTCAGTAACCATAGTGTCATCAAAGCTACTATGGTAAGTATCCCAAAAAAGACGTACCAGGTAATATCGAAGCCCAAGGAATCTACAAAGTTCATCCCCATATTGTGCCCAATAATGTGTGCAAAAGACCAGCTCATACTGTATAAGCCCATATAACTTCCTTTGCGTCCTTTGGGAGCCATGGAAATGGCCAATGCGTTAGAAAAAGGAGAACCTATCATTTCGCCTAAGGTCATCAAAATCATCCCGATGACCAAAATACCACTCCAAGACGTAAGATTTAATACAATAAAGCTTAATGCCAGAAATACCACCCCCCAAAATGTGGCCATGGTTTTGGAGATGTTGATGCGCTCCAGCCAGCCCACCAGCGGCATTTCGAAGATTACAATAATAATTCCATTGATAAAAAGTAATAGTCCGATAAGATCTGCCGAAAGAAAATGCGCCTTTTCATAATACAAGGGCATTACTGAAAAATAGAGTACAAACAGCATTCCGTTAAAGACCATGATGCTTATTAGTAGTAAGTACAAACTGTTTTTAAAAGGGGAAACCCCTTCTTTAGTAACAACTTCCTTAGTTTCGTCGGTTTTTCGTTTTTTTGGTTTTAAAACATTAAAGAGTAAAACGGAAGCTGTAATACAGGTAATTCCGTCAATCCAAAAAAGTGCTTCATAATTAATTCGGGCTATAATCATTCCGCCTATGAGCGGCCCAATAGAAAACCCTAGATTAATGGACAACCGGATAAGTGCAATCCCCCGTGTAAGGTTTCCCGGTTTACAATAGGCATCGCAGGCAACAAAAATAGCAGGCCGATAAGAATCGGCGATTAAAATTAACCCAAAAACCCCAATACAAATACCATAGAAAGAGTCTAACCATTGCAAGCTAATAAAACCTAATCCGCCAAAAAAGAGGCTTAGCACAATTACTTTGTAAAAACCGATGGCATCGGTTAATTTACCGCCCACCCATGCACCTATAAAAGAGCCTACCCCAAAGCAGGTCATAATAATACCCACCTGTGGTAGGGTAAACCCTTTTTCGTTGACCAAATACAAGGATAGGAAAGGAATTACCATGGCTCCTGCCCGGTTAATAAAAGTAACTAACGAGAGCAGCCAGATTTCTTTTGAGAGCCCTCGAAAATTTTCGATATAAGAATGGTACAATTTTCTCATAATGGATTTCTATAAAAATGAAACGTCCCGCAATAGTGCGGGACGTTTCTATGATTGATTTTTGCTATATGAGTATCAATACATACCTTCCCGCTTCAAGTGTAAATAAACTTGAGTGACCATAAGGATGATGCATGTATTTTTCATTGTTTTCAATTTGAATTTCAAATGTAGTAAAAAAAGTCTTTCCATTA
>JAGQZA010000201.1 GCA_020435805.1 Flavobacteriaceae bacterium | reverse complement strand
ATAGAAGACTACAAAGATATCTTAGCCAAAAAGGAACGTCGAATGGAAATCATTAAAACCGAACTTTCCGAAATCAAGGAAAAGTTTGGTGATAAACGCCGCTCCGAAATTGAATATGCAGGGGGTGATGTAAGCATTACCGATTTGATTGCCGACGAACAAGTAGTAATTACTATTTCTCACGCGGGCTATATTAAAAGAACCTCTTTAACCGAATATAAAACTCAAAATAGAGGAGGAGTTGGTCAAAAAGCTTCGGCTACGAGAAATGAAGATTTTCTTGAACATCTTTTTGTGGGTACTAACCATCAATACATGCTTTTCTTTACTCAAAAAGGTAAATGCTTCTGGATGAGGGTATTCGAAATACCAGAAGGAAGTAAAACTTCAAAAGGTAGAGCCATACAAAATTTAATTAATATTGAGCAAGACGATAAAGTAAAAGCCTTTATTTGTACACAAGATTTAAAAGACGAGGATTACATTAATAGCCACTATGTAATTATGGCTACCAAACAGGGACAAGTAAAGAAAACCTCTTTGGAACAATATTCCCGCCCACGAACCAATGGTATTAATGCTATTACCATTAAAGATGATGACGAATTATTGGAAGCCCGCTTAACTACAGGAGAAAGTCAAGTAATGCTAGCGTTGCGCTCTGGAAAGGCCATTCGTTTTGAAGAAGCAAAAACCCGCCCCATGGGCCGAAATGCATCCGGTGTTCGAGGAATAACCTTAGCCCACAAAAAAGACGAAGTAATTGGAATGGTTACTATTGAAAATCCTTTAGAAGAAACCGTACTTGTAGTTTCTGAAAACGGGTATGGAAAACGCACCTATATTGATGATCCTGAAGACGGTGAAGCCGTATATCGAATTACCAATAGAGGAGGAAAAGGAGTAAAAACCATTTCTATTACCGAAAAAACAGGTAATTTAGTAGCTATAAAAAGCGTGACCGATAATGATGATTTAATGATTATCAATAAATCCGGAATTGCTATTAGAATGGAGGCTGCAGATTTACGTGTTATGGGCCGTGCAACCCAAGGGGTACGACTTATTAAAGTAAGAGAGGACGACTCCATTGCCGCTGTTGCAAAAGTGATGAAAGATGAAGATGAAAGTGATGTTGAAACGGGAGATAATTCTGAAAGTGGCACAGCTATTGATACAGCCGACACACAAACCGAAAATAACGAATAAATAAAATTCTTAGAAATGAAAAAACAAATATTTATTGTAGGACTAGCACTGATTTCTGCGGTGACTTTTGCGCAAAAAAAAGAAATTAAAAAAGCTGAAAAAGCAGTAGATAGTCAAAAGTTTGACGAGGCAATGGCCTATTTAAAAGAGGCAGAATCTTTACTTGGTGCTGCAGATAACTTACTAAAAGCACAGTATTACACTTTATTGGGAGAAACTGCTTTAGGGACCGCTGGAACTTCAAATTTTGCCAAAATGAAGGATGCTGGTGCTGCTTTTTTAAAGGCTGAAGAGTTAAGTGGAAAAAAAGACGAGCGACTTACTCTTGCTGTAGATAAGTTACGGGTGGCTTTGGTAAATAGTGCTATTGAGGATCAAAACAAGCAAAGTTATTTAACGGCTTCTCAAAAATTATATCAAGCGTATATGGTGAGCCCTAAAGATACCTCTTATTTGTATTACGCAGCAGGAAATTCTGTAAACGGAAAAGATTACGACACTGCCCTAGGTTATTATGAACAACTTATTGACCTAGGTTTTACCAATGTACATATGGAATATTCCGCAACCAACCCCGAAACGGGTCAACCGACAGCATTTGCAAGTAAAGAGGAGCGAGACAATATGGTAAAATTTGCCAGTTATACAAATCCCAAAGACGAAAAAATTAGCTCTGTAGAAGGAGATTTGCTCCAAAAAGTTACCCTAATTTACATGAACAAAGGGCAAAATGAAAAAGCTTTAGCTGTTATGAACAAAGCCCGCGCTGCAAATCCAGATGATGTGAATTTAATGCGGTCTGAAGCCGATCTTGCCTATAAAATGGGAGATATGGAAAAATATAATAAGATTATGGCTGATGTGATTAAAACAGATCCCAATAACCCAGAATTGTATTATAACCTTGGTGTAAGTTCGGCATCTATTGGTCAAAAAGATAAAGCAAAAGAATATTATTTAAAAGCCTTAGAAATTAAGCCCGATTACTCTTTTGCCCAAATTAATATGGCAGCATTAATACTACAGGATGAAGGAAAATTGGTAGAAGAAATGAATGGGCTTGGGAATTCCCGTGCAGATAATCTAAAATACGATGAGCTTAAAGAAAAGCGAAATATGATGTACCAAGAAGCACTTCCTTATTTGGAGGGTGCAGTAAGCTCATCTCCCGAAAATGTTGAAGTATTGAGAACCTTAATGAACTTGTATAGCCAACTTGCTATGGATGACAAGTACAAAGCAGCAAAAGCAAAACTTGCCGAAAAAGAAGGAAACTAACTATACATTGAATTATAAAAAAGGCTTCAAAACTCATTTTGAAGCCTTTTTTTATAGGATTTTTTTAATAACCCGAAGTTTATGCGAATAGACATTCATATCAACATTAAAAATTCCCGTATGATCAATCCTATCGATGCGCACTTTCCCATGGGAATGAATGATATAATTATCGGCTAAAATAATACCCACATGTACAATTGTCCCTTCATTATTATCAAAAAAAGCTAAATCACCGGGCTCACTTTCCTCAATAAAACTAAGTACTTCCCCCTGAGTGGCTTGCTGGCTTGCATCACGAAGCAGCGCATAACCGTTAATTTTATAAACCATCTGTGTGAATCCACTACAATCTATTCCAAAAGGAGTCTTTCCTCCCCATAAATACGGACTGTTTAAATAAGTAAGGGCTGTTTCCGCAAGTTTTTCCTTAGGTTGTTTTTTTGAAATACATCGGCCTTCAAAAGTATGTTGCAAAAAATTTGAATGATGCACTGCGCTACCTATAGGAATAGCAAGTAACTGGTTTTGTTCCGTAGCAACAAAATCGACCAAGTCTGAAGCATATTTTGGCGAAAGTGTTTTAAGTGATTCAAATTCTTCTTGAGTAATATATTGGTATTGTTTATTGTCAATCCATCCTTCATAAGAATCAAAATCTAAACGAATTCTGCTCCATTTTTTCTGAACTTCCAAAACTTTAAAGATTTCTCCATAG
>JAGQZA010000200.1 GCA_020435805.1 Flavobacteriaceae bacterium | reverse complement strand
TAATGTATCCATTTAGTTTTTTGTCAATAGTTAATAAATCATTGAAATCCTCGTTAAGAGGGGTGCAAATGTAATGCTATTTATTTGAAAAACAAATAGGCATAAAACTTTTTTAGTGGATGTTAAAAAAGTTAAAATTCTCTTAATAGCTCAATAAAACTGTCACATCACACCGTTATTGTAGTCTATTACAACATCAATCAAACCACAACTAACTAACCATGGCGTTTCAAAAACAACTTGCCTTTGCTATTTCTTTTCTTTGCGGAGGGCTCCTATTTTCGCAAGAAGAAACTTCAGAAAACAAACCCAATAAATATGAAAAACGTGTCTATACCACCGCTTCCATAGTTGGAAAAGGGGATATTACTATTGATGGAAAAATAGAAGAAGATGCCTGGAATGTTGTGGAATGGACAACAGATTACCTAGAGTTTGAGCCCGATGTAGGGACTCCTCCCACCGAACAGACTAAAATGAAAATTGCTTACGACGATAAAAACTTATACGTTGCTTTTATCTGTTTTCAGGCAGACCCTTCCACCATCGAAAAGCGAATGGGGCGTAGGGATGATTTTCCGGGCGATTGGGTGGAAATTAATATAGACAGTTATAATGATGACCGTACCGGATTTTCGTTCACTATTTCAGCATCCGGGGTAAAAGGGGATGAATTTATTTCAAACAATGGTAATTTTGACGATAGCTGGAATCCTATTTGGTACATGGATACCGAAATTACTAGTGAAGGATGGACCGCTGAAGCAAGAATTCCATTAAGCCAACTTCGTTTTGGCAATAATGATGAACAAGTTTGGGGCTTACAATCTACCCGACGCTATTTTAAAAATGAAGAGCGTTCTACTTGGCAACCGCTACCTGCTAACCCGCCTGGTTGGGTGAGTGAGTTTGGTGAATTAAGAGGGTTAATTGGTTTGAAGCCCCAAAAACAATTGGAAATACAACCTTACACCGTAGCACAATTGGATACCTATGAAAAAGAACAAGGAAATCCTTACAGAGACGGAAGCGATACCAAATTAACAGGAGGTTTGGATGCTAAAATTGGGGTGACTAATGATTTAACAGTCGATTTAACCATTAACCCCGACTTTGGTCAGGTAGATGCAGATCCCGGAGCTATTGCGCTGGATGGATTCGAAATTTTCTTTCAGGAAAGACGACCATTTTTTGTAGAAAACAAGAATATTTTCGATTACAATTTTGCAGGAAACGATGACAATCTTTTCTTCTCAAGACGAATAGGCAGAACACCACAAGGTTCGGGTTATGGCCCTACCACAGCTTATGTAGATGATCCTATAAATACCACCATCTTAGGGGCAGCCAAACTAAGTGGAAAAACGAAAGATGGTTGGACACTGGGTATTTTGGAAAGTGTTACGGCTAAAGAATATGCTACTACTACCGATGTAAATGGTGAGGAAGAGGAAGTTTTGGTAGAACCGCTTACCAATTACTTTGTGGGAAGAGTTCAAAAAGATTTTAATGACAGAAATAGTTATATAGGTGGAATTTTTACTGCAACGGTTCGAAATATGGCAGATAACCTTCAGTTTTTGCATAGTCATGCCTATTCGGGAGGGTTAGATTTTCAGCATAACTGGAAAGATAGAAAATACTATGTTGAAGGAAGTGCCGTGATGAGTAATGTAAGAGGTTCTGCTGAAGCTATAACCAATACACAGTATTCCTTAACACATCTTTTTCAAAGAGTCGATGCGAGTCATGTTGAAATAGACCCAACAAAAACTTCACTAACAGGAACAGGAGGTCGCTTTGAAATAGGAAAAGGAAGCGGCGGAAATTGGCGTTATAATTTTGGAGGCAATTGGCGTTCGCCGGAGTTAGAGCTGAATGATTTAGGCTTTTTGCGTCAAGCCGATGATATTCGACAGTATGCCAATGTGCGAAGATTTTGGAACAATCCTACCAGTTGGTTTAGGCAGGCAAATATTGGATTGAATCAATTTTCTTCGTATGATTTTGAAGGAAATTACAATCGCATTCAGTATGAATTAAATGGCTATGTAAACTGGAAAAATAACTGGTGGACCGAAGGAGGGGCAGCTCATAAACCACGTATTTTCACGAATACGGTTTTACGTGGAGGACCCCGTTGGCGTTGGAGTGATGAAAATTATTTCTATCTTTTTTCAGGAACCGATAGCCGTAAAAAATTCAACATGCATTTAGGCTATGTGAATTCGTGGGCCAAGCAGCAAAACTTTGGATTGCAACGGTATGTTATTCGATTTTTTTACCAGCCTCTTAATACCTTAAATTTATCTCTAATTACTGAGTACGAACAGAATCCGAACAAAACACAATATGTTACTGAAAGTGCATTCAATGGAACACCTCGGTATATTCTTGGGGAAATTGATAACGAATCGTTAAGCACTACCTTGCGGGTTAACTACAATATTAATCCTAACTTAACGATTCAGTATTATGGGCAGCCCTTTATTTTTAATGCGAAGTATTCCAACTTTAATTATGTAAACAACCCTATAGCCGAAGACTTAAATGAGCGTGTTACTTGGTTTGATGGAAATCAAATCTCTTTTGAAGAAGGAGCCTATTTGGTAGATGAAGACAAAGACGGCACTACCGATTATAGCTTTGGCGACCCTAACTTTTCCTTTGTACAGTTTCGATCAAACTTGGTGGTACGTTGGGAATATATTCCGGGATCTGAAATATTTTTAGTTTGGTCGCAAGGTATTACAGGAATTGGAGACCCCAATAATGACTTTAGTACCATTATCGATAATCAATTACTAAGTCAGCGACCACAAAACACGTTTTTGATTAAGGCTACGTATCGATTTGTTTTGTAGTTGATGGAGTTTTGATTTAAAACCCAAATATTAAAATCTTTTTAAAAGTGTTTTTCTTAAATTTAGAGAAACACTTTTTTTATGTCTAAGCTTTTAAACAATTTACCTGTTGAGGATTTAACAACTGAAAATGATTATCTAGGAATCATTGAAAAAGGAGATTTAATTAAAATGTTTCTTGAAAGTAATACCGATGAATTTAAGGACATAAAAATGTTTACACTTTATGGAGAGTGGGGAAGCGGTAAAAGCACCTTAATGAAATATTTAGAAAAGGAGTTAAAAGGAGGTTTTAACACTTATTTTTTTGAAGCTTGGGAGTATGAAAGTGATTATAATTTATCTATTTCTTTATTAGAGTTTTTAATAAAAAAATCTACAACAGTTTCTGAAGAATTAGCTAAAAATATTTTAAATGCAGGAGG
>JAGQZA010000001.1 GCA_020435805.1 Flavobacteriaceae bacterium | reverse complement strand
ATTTGCCATATTTAAATTCTCTTTCTCCTTTAACTTTCAAGTAATCTACCCTTTCCTTAAATTGATGAGGAGTGGGAGTAGTTTCTCCTTCAGTAATAGCAAAATAGGCATAATCTTCAATACCCGTATAACTTACCGAAGCTTTTAACCATTTTTTGGAATCCACTTCAAAATACAATTCCTGGGTTTTTACATTATTGAAATTAGTTTGCCAATTGTAATTTACATAATCACTTTGGTACAGTAAAAAATTGAAGTTTGGGGCTACACTATGAATTTTTATCTGTCCTTTTACAGCATTATCTTCATCAAATTGATAAGAGGCACCGCCTAACAAGTAATTAGCATCAAAATCACCCGAAATGTTAATACCCCCTTTTCCGAAGAGCTGAAAACCCTTATATTCTTTTTGATACGACGCACCTGCGCTAATTAAATTTCCTTGGAATCTATTAGTAATAGTTCCTTCATCCAACACTAATGCTGAATCGTAGCCATAATCATAATCGGTATAGCCAATATATGCGGAAAGGTTTCCTACTATTGAATTTTGAAAGGTAACAGTCCCCTTGGCTTCGAATTTATCGAATACGGTTTTAGTAAACAGTTTTTCCCTTTCGTAGGAAGCTCCAAATCCTTCAAAAGGGGCTTTTTGTCCAAATTTAAAATCTTTGGTTTCATAGCTTGTAATAGCTCCCAATGTCACTACAGAATAGCTTGTACTGTCTTTTTTTGCAATGAGATTATATTCCTGAATTCCAAAAAAACGAAGCCCTTCCAGTTTATTATCGGCATTTTCAAAATTCACATCCAGTCTTCCACGATCCTGAAATTCGGGGTCGTTAGTTTCAAACAAAACTTTTGAACCCGCTGTTAGCCCTCCGTTTTCTTCATTAAACATATCCTGCGCCACCAAATGTGCCCGTATATGGTAGCGGTTGTTTTTAGTATGATAATTTGTGGTAAACCTGAAATTTCCGGTACTCGTTAAACTATTTTGATACTGCCCTAAGGATCGAACTCCCTTGTAGGCAATGGAAAAATTAAAGCGTTCACTGGTATTTACCGTAAAAAAACCATCCATTTGTTGCCCTTGCGAAAAGGCTGTTTTAAAATACAATTCGGTTAATGGTGTGGGGACGCTGTAATAGTTTATATCCTCTGCTTCGGCGTAATTAAAATGGTGCGATTGGGCTACAAACAACGGCATGAGGTTTTCTTTGTTAAACGTATATGCCAGCGAATTATAGGTATGCCCTACGTTGGAAAAAGGGAGCAATTCAAAATTGTCTCGCCGTAAATAATTGAACTTGTAATTTTTTTGAATGGAAAGCGTAGTATCCAAATACGTTGTATCCCTTTCAAACGAAATAATTTTATACAAATCGATAGGGGGTTTTTCTTTTTTGCCATTAGGAAGGGTTCCCCCGCTGGGATAACTTTGAGAAAACACCGGTGCGAAGCAGCTTAGTAGAAAAAGGAGCAACAGTGTTTTTTTCATTCGTTGAAAACTTAAAAAGCAAAGGTAAATTTTTTAAACGGAAATGCGTATTTTTAATTGCTATGCTATCCCTCAAAATTCATCCTCATTTAGTAGAATGCGGCACCGACGAAGCGGGGCGTGGTTGTTTGGCAGGCCCTGTAACTGCTGCCGCCGTTATTTTACCGAATGATTTTTCGCATCCATGGTTAAATGATTCAAAACAACTTTCAGAAAAAAAAAGAGAGGAACTTCGCCCCATTATTGAAGCCGAAGCCATTTGTTTTGCCGTTTCTCACGTCATGATGGATGACATTGACCAAATCAACATCTTAAATGCTTCCATTTTAGCCATGCATCGCGCTATTGAACAATTGGAGCAGCAACCGGAGTTTATTGCTATTGATGGTAATAAATTTAAGCCCTTCGGAAAAACGCCCTATGAGTGTGTGGTTAAAGGTGATGGAAAATATTTGCACATAGCGGCAGCTTCCATTTTAGCAAAAACCTATCGAGATGATTTTATGGAAAAATTACATGAAGAATTTCCACACTATCACTGGAACAAAAACAAAGGATACCCTACCGTTGAGCATAGGTTAGCCATAAAAAAATATGGTCCAACGCTCTATCACCGAAAAAGCTTCAAATTACTTCCCGAACAACTTTCCTTTTTTTAAAATAGAAAAACCATTCAAATGTCTTTTCATTCCGTTCAAAACCAATAATTACCATTCAACATATAGGTTTTTATCTTCAAGATGGTTTGGGCTACATTTAGATCGAAACCATAAAAAAATACCATGAAAACAAAATTATTTTTTCTTTTATTAGCTATTACCACCGGTACGATAATAGCAGCTGATATTCATGTTCCCACAGACTATTCTACTATTCAGGAGGCCATTATTGTGGCAAACCCTGGAGATGTGATTATCGTGGAAAATGGTCTTTATATTGAAAATATAGACTTTTTGGGAAAGGCCATTACAATAACCAGCAACTTTATTTTTAGTGGAGATGTAAATGATATTATCAATACCATCATTGATGGAAGTCAACCCACCAATCCCGATATTGGGAGCTGTGTAAGTTTTAAAAATGGAGAAGGAAATGATTCTGTTTTACAAGGATTCACAATTATGGGAGGTTCTGGAACAAAAACCTACAATCCCGCAGATGATGCCTATTTTAGAACTGGAGGCGGAATTTTAATTAATCAAACATCACCAACCATAAAAAATAATATCATCAAAAACAATCATTGTATTGCCGAAGCAGGTGTTGCCGGAGCTGGTGGTGGCGGAATACGAATGGGTTTTGGACAACCTATTATTACAAATAATATTATTACCGGTAACTCTGGAGGATATGCAGGTGGAATCATGATTGCCTATTGTGGAGGGGCTACTATTTCCAATAATTTAATTTCTTATAATCTTGCCACGGGATCTTTCAATGGTGGGGGAGGTATATATGTAGATTGGGAACCTGTAACTTTAGAAAATAACACTATTGTAAATAATCACTCTGGAGATAAGGGAGGTGCCCTTATTACTACAGGAACCACTACCATCATTACCAACTGTATCATCTATGGAAATACTGCCACAAATTCTTTCCCACAAATTTATAAGCGTTTCTCAGGGAATGCAAACCTAACCTATACTAATATAGAAGGAGGGTTTGACGGTGCAGGGAATGAAGAAGGGATGATTGACGAAAACCCTCTTTTTGAAGATATGGGAAGTTTCTTACTAAGTACTTCTTCTCCTTGTGTTGATGCCGGAAATCCAGATCCACTGTATAATGATATAGAAGACCCTCTTTTACCTGGAAATGCATTGTTCCCTTCCAGAGGAACCACCCGAAACGATATGGGAGTTTATGGTGGAATGGGAACTGTAGAAATTTTAGCTGCCCCAAAAGAAAATGACCTAAATGGAATAACGTTTCGCTACACCAATCCCTATAATAATGAAGGCATACAACTTATCTCAAACCGAGACACGAAACTCTATGTAACGATATATGGGTATGACGGTAAGCAAATTTTGCCTGAAAAAGAATACCCTATTCTTATCGGGAAAAACAACATTCCTATAACCATCAAAACTCACTGCTTGCTCGTAATTTCTGAAGGTTTTAAAAAGTCAAAAACCATAAAATTATTTAAGAAATAGCATTTTTACACCAAATCATTTACTTTTAATTTATGCTTAAAAATAAATGGTTTAAAAAGATAATAAGGGCTATACTCATAGGAGGGTTTAGCTCTTTTATTTTTTGCCCCTATTGTTTTTCAGATCCCCAAGAAGAAAATGCCCGGGTACTCCTTTACTACATCCTTACTTTTTTTGTAGTCTATGAACTGGCCGAAATGTCTGCAAAATATTTCTACAAAAAATACAATTGGATTACTCAACTTTACAAAATACTTTGGGCAAATGCCGTTTTTATTGTTTTGGTTTTTATCCCACTTAATTATATCGCTATTGAAATTATTTTTGGTCTCTATCCAGAACAATACAGCGAAGCACAAATTTATTTTTTAAACCTCAATAACCTTTTTACAATTATTATCGTTTTGTTGTATATAAATAGTACTTACTTCTTTTCTTCATGGGAAAAATCGCTTATTAAAAACCAAGAAATTAGCAAACAGCGTATTAAACAAGAATTACTGGCACTAAAAAACCAAATCAATCCACATTTTTTATTTAATAATTTAAACACCCTTTCGCACTTAGTGAGTGAAAAAAGCCAAGAAGCAGAAGCGTATATCATTCAATTTTCCACCATTTATCGTTACCTATTGGAGGAAAAAAAAGCCGATTTGGTAGCTATTGAAAAAGAGTTTAAAATGATTCATTCGTTTATGTATCTTCTGAAAATTAAGCATGGAGATGCTGTTGAGTTTATCTATAAGACCGAAGATTTTAAAAATTTTAAAATTGCCACTTTTACACTTCAATTGTTAATTGAAAATGCAGTAAAACACAATATTATCTCACCAGAAAACAAGTTGTTTATTTCAATTTTTGTAGAACATCCTTATTTAATTGTAAAAAACAATGTGCTACAAAAGGCAAACTATATCTACTCTTCCGGAATTGGGTTAGACAATATTATAAACCGTTACAAAATACTTTCACAAAAAGAGGTAATCATTGAAGAAACCGATAAAGAGTTTGTTGTAAAAATACCCATTATAGACTATGAACATACTTATCGTTGAAGACGAGTTACATGCTGCTAAACGGCTATTAGGCATGCTTAAAAAAGTAGAAAATGTTTGTATCCTTGATGTTTGCACATCGGTAAAGGAAACTCTTTCTTGGCTAGAGGCAAATGACCCCCCAGATTTACTCTTCTTGGACATCCAACTATCTGACGGCATTTCTTTTGAAATTTTTGAAAAAACTACACTACTTTCTCCTATCATTTTTGTGACTGCTTTTAACCATTATGCCATTGAAGCATTCAAATTAAACAGTATTGATTATATTTTGAAACCCTATTTACAAGCTGATATTGAAAAGGCTCTCGATAAGTATCGAAAAATATATCCCGTTAAAAATTTCAGCATTGAAAAAGAAGTAATAGAAGCATTAAAAAAGAGTTTTTTTCCAAACTATAAATCGAGATTTTTTGTTAAATTAAACCATACTGTGTACTCAATTGCTGCCGACGATATTCTCTTCTTTCAGTTTGAAGACCAAGCAACTGTACTTCGAAGTAAGGAAGGCAAATCTTATGTAATAAATTATAGTCTGGAAAATCTTGAAAAGCAATTGGATCCAAAAAAATTCTTCAGAATCAACAGAAAAACAATTATACATATGGAGAGTATCAAAAAAATGGAGGTACTTTCACAAAATCGTATAGACATTACCTTGCTCAACCACCAAAAAGAAATTGTGAGCAGGGCAAAAACCAAAGATTTTAAAATTTGGTTGGATTTTTAGCCTTTTTCTCTTTTTAGAAGAGAAGTACCAAAAACCAAAAGTTGTTAAAAACCCGTCGATAAACTCTTGGGAGAGGCTCTCTTTTTTCCTTGAAACCTTACTACTTTTGTGTATGCAGAAATTTTGGAATCTCACCTTTATCGCTATGGTATTTTTGTCCTTTATAGGATGCGAAACTACCTCTCGAGACACTCATGATCTTTCCGGTTATATACCCCAAAATACCCAAACGGTTTTAAAGATTAAAAACTGGGAAACAACCAAACGCGATTATAAAAATAACCCTTTAATGAAGCAATTGAAGGATGAACCTTTTTCAAATTTCTTTACCGATAAAAATTCTATTTTTCAATTTGTAAAGCCTATCGGGAATGTATTATTATGCAAAGAAACCTTGAAAGATTCTTCCAGTAATTTCACTTTAATTACCAAAATTTCACCTACCCTTTTTCTCCCCGACTCTATTGCTAATGCAATACACACCAATATTCCTTTTGAGGGAAACACCATAAAAAAAATAAGTAAAGACGCTTCCGAAGTGTATAGTGTTATTATAGACAGCATATTTATCATGTGTACTTCCGAAGCTCTTTTAAAAAATACTCTGGAAGGAAAAGCTAAAAATTCAACACTGTTTTCAAAAGCCTTCAAACTTAAAAATGATGAAGAATTAGCCTACATCCAACAGCTAGGCGCTATTGTACAGAATGATTCTACAAGCCTTACCTTGGCTCCTGTGGCTTCCTTCAATTTACAGTTACTGCCCGATGGGATTGTGGGCAACGGAGTGGTTTTGGAAGATACCATTCCACAATTACTTTCGGTATTTAAAGGGCAAATTCCGCAACAAAACGATGCCCCAGCCATTATTCCAATAACTTCCAATAGGGCACAAACTTTTACTTTTAACAATCTTGATTTGTTTCAGAAAAACCTCCAAAAATTTACTGTAGATTCGCTAAAAATTAATCCGCTTTTTCAATCTATTAATGAAATCACCGAAATACAAATAGCTTCCGAAAATGTCGTTGCATTAAAAAGTCTCGACGCTGAAATTACCTGGGAGGATTTGGCAAAGTACATTTCAGAAAAAGAATCGTTTCGCGAAGTACCCCTTTTTAGTTTTACAGATGAAAACTTATTGTTTACACCGTTTTACCCATTATTAAAAAAGGGTTCCTTTACTACTGTTTTTCAGTGGGAAGATTTTATCGTGTTTACCCAAAGTGAGGCTACTGCCCAGACACTTATTTCGGCCTATCAAAGTAATTTGGTACTCCACAACACCCCCCACTTTGAAAGTGCCCAATTGCAATTGGCACAAGCTTCTTCATTAACACAGTACTCGTTACAAGGAAAAAGGAGTGGGCTTTTTTCAGCTCTTTTGAGTGCTAAGCCTTCCACTACTAAAGACTTCCCCTTAGCGATAGTTCAACTTATTCACGATCGCGATTTTGCACACCTAAACTTTATCTGCAAAGAAACCACAAAGCAAACACAATCTACCCACATGGTTTCTGAAGTAACTACCATTGCACTGGACAGGGAGGTGTTGGGAGTGCCTAAATTTTTTACTAATCATAATACCCTTGGAAAAGACATTGTGGTACAGGATGTCTCTAACGTATTGTATTTTATTTCTACTAACGGAAAGATTCTTTGGAAAAAACAATTGGACGGAGCTATTTTAGGAGCTGTAAACGAAGTTGACATCTTGCGAAACGGAAAAAAACAATTGGCTTTTACAACGTCAAAAACCTTCTATATTTTAGATAGAAATGGAAATGCCGTAGCTCCTTTTCCTAAGAAATTTAAAGACAACATCACTCAACCCCTTGCTGTTTTTGATTACGACAACAATCGAAAATACCGCTTTGTCATTTGTCAAGATAAGCAGGTGTTAATGTATGACCCTCAAGGGAAAGAGGTCTCCGGATTTACCTTTAAGAAAGCGGCTTCAAAAATTATTCTGCCACCACAACATATACGAATTGGAAATAATGACTACTTGTTTTTTGCCGAAGAAAATGGGAAACTCAACATATTGAGTAGAGTAGGTAAAGAGCGAATTACATTGAATAAAACCTTTGCATTTTCAAATATTCCAATTGAAAAGGAAGGAAGTGACTTTGTCGTGATTACCAAAGACAATAAGAAGGAAACCATTACACAAGACGGAAAAATAAATACACAATCTTTGCAGGTTTCCAGCAATTATCACTTTACTATTTCAGGAACCGTAAAAGTAACCTTAGACGATCATTTACTACGTATTAATGGACAGTTAGTAGAGTTACCCTTAGGAAAATATGGTACTCCTAAAATATTTACCGTCAATAAAAAAATCTACATCTCGGTAACCGAGCTTAAAGAAAATCAAGTTTATCTTTATGATTCTTCGGGAAAACCCATGCCTAGTTTTCCGGTGTATGGAACTTCGGAAGTAGATCTAGCAGATGCTAATAAAAACAACAAAGTAAACCTTTTAGTAAAAGGCCAAGGGAAAGAAATTATTTTGTATCAAGCCAATTAATTTTTTTTAAAACTTCATTTTGCTTTCATTTTAATCCTACATTTATACCACTCACTTTTAATGTATTGGGTGGTTTATTATGAATACAAAGTCCTTTTCAGTATTAGCATTTTTTGGTTTCTTTTTTGTATTACTTTCTTGTAAAAACGAAAAAAATAAAAATCCACTTGTTCCAGACACCATTGAAATTCCTGAAAATATGGAAGCTACTGATGATGTAGAAGACCTTCAAAAAACCTATGAAGAATTACTCAAAACCGGGGCTATTGATGCAGAGCAGTTTGAGAGGTATATGGAGAACATTCAAAAAATGAAAAATGGTTCGGGAGAATCAGATAGTGATTTCAGAAAAAATCAGCTAAATAAATACACCCAAAAAATACAAGAAAAAAACTCCCAAAAGAGTGAAGCACAGCTTGAAGCTGAAGAAAAAACGGCCAAACTAAGAAAATTATTAGGCACTACCGATAATTCCTTTATTGAAGAAAACATCACTCGCTATTCCATTTGGGGAAATAGAGAAAAGAAAGAAACTTTACAACAGATATACGATGCCACGAAAGAGGAAGCCAATACCATCATCGCTAATTACTTCGAAATATCACAAAAAGAACTCGACCTCCTTAGACCACTTCCGGCAAAACAAAAAATAAAAACCGAAACTGAAGCGAGAACTATTACAAAACAATTACTGCCTCAACCCATTGAAAATTATTTGAAAAGCGGTCAAGCTTCTTCAAAATTTAAGGCAATGATGACCAGTCGTAGAAACGATATGCTTATTTTTTCGGGAGATGTCATTAAAGCTTCGGAAGCTGCCAGAAAAGATTTTTACAAAAAAAATCCGGGATGGTTTGGTGAGGGTGCTGCCACAGGAAATACCTACCGTGATTCCAGAGATAAATTTATTTATTTGCCCCTTGGCGATTTATCTTTTGCAGACAGGTTGGTGAAACATGATTTAGGTGATCCTGCGGGGTCAAATTCTAATGGCGCTTTAGGTATTCCGGATATGGATGAAAAAGACTTTCCCGATGGTGACCCTAAAATTTGTAACATTGGTATTAACGGGCAAGTAACTTTGGAGTTTACCAACAATGCTATTGCCGATGTAAATGGTCCAGACCTTTACATTTTTGAAATGGGAGCCATAGAACCTACTAATCTGGAAATATCCAAAGACGGTAAAGTATGGATTAATGTGGGCCAAATTAAAGGTGGAACGGCGATGGTGGACATTGCCGAATTCACCAAAAAAGGAGAAACTTTCACCTATGTAAGACTAACCGATCTAGATACGCCAAGCCAATTACCGGGAGCCGATGTAGATGCTGTTGCTGCCATAGGTGGAGCGATACGCTTAAATTTGGATAGTTCGGTGCTGTTTGATACCGGTAAGTTTCAACTAAAAGAAAGTGCATCCAACGAATTAAAAAAATTAGTGGCCGCCATAGAAGAGTTTCCCAAAGGACACATCATTATTGAAGGTCATACAGATAATGTGGGAAATCCTTTAAGCAATAAAACGCTATCAGAAAATAGAGCGA
Source organism: Flavobacteriaceae bacterium (assembly GCA_020435805.1). Classification (GTDB taxonomy): domain Bacteria; phylum Bacteroidota; class Bacteroidia; order Flavobacteriales; family Flavobacteriaceae; genus Halomarinibacterium. Next base: position 40,999 of record JAGQZA010000001.1, on the reverse strand, counting down.
AAGAGGTTTCCAACTTTTTGAAGAGTCAACTTTCAAATTCCTACAACTTTGAAGTAAAAGGCTTTGGTGAAAATCAGCCTATAGCACCTAATGATACACCCAAAAATAAACAAAAAAATAGACGCGTAGAAATATTGGTAGTCCCTTCAAAATAAATAACCGTTAAATTTAAAAACTATGAAAAATATCCTCTTATCTCTTTGCACCCTGGTTCTTTTTACAACTTTTTCCTTGGCTCAGTGCAGCAAATTTTATCCATTTTCAAAAGGAGCCACTTCTACCCTTACTTTATATAATGAAAAAGGAAAAACACAAGGGACTATTACCTATCAAGTATTAAGCGTTTCCAGTACAACTGATGGTGAAAAAGCCAGTGTTACCTCTAGTTTTAAAGACGAAAAAGGAAAAGAAATTACCACTACAAATTATGACGCCTACTGCAAAAATGGAACCGTTTCTATCGATTTTAATTCTATGTTACGCCCCGAAATGACTAGGGCTTTTGGAGGGGGAGATATAAAATCTGAAATAACTGGAGTAGATATAGATGTTCCAAATAATTTAAGCGTAGGGCAAAAGTTAAAAGATGCAGAGATGAAAATGAAGATGTCTATGTCTGGGATGAATTTTAATATGAACACCTTTATTACAGACCGCGAAGTAGTAGCGAAAGAGACTATAACTACGCCTGCTGGTACTTTTGAGTGTTATGTAATTTTCCAAAATACGGTTTCAGAAGGTATGGCAGGTTCTATGAAAAGAAGCTCCAAGCAATGGTTTGCTGAAGGTGTAGGGGTAGTTAAAACAGAGGATTATGACAAAAAGGGGAAATTAGATGGTTCTGGAATACTAACTTCATTTAGCAAATAAACTCTAATCTTTTTTATTTGAAACCCCTTGCATATTCATTATCAAGGGGTTTTACTTTGTATACTATTTTTTTGGTATTATTGTAAAAAATAATAACAAGTGCTGTTTAAAAAGGTATCCCCACTTTCAATTACGCTCCTTTTTTTAATATTCGCTTCGGTGATTATTTTTTTGGATTTGGGGACTTTGGCAAATAGGATTTTATGGATTCTTCCTAATGCAGCTGCTATTGGTATTATTTATTTTTTATTTACTCCAAAAATTCACAGGTTTCCTTTATTGTTTTTGTGGTTACTATTGGTATCGTCTTCTCTTGCATTAAAGTTTGAACAATTTATTTTTGGGGTTTTAACGCTAGTTTTTTCAGGTACAGCGTATTTGGTAGTCGGATTTTCAGCTATAAAACAACTCAGCAAAATTAAAGCAAATTGGTTTTTAGGGATTTATTTCATCATTACATTATTGGTTTTGGGGTATTTCTTGTTTGAATTGGTGCAAATAAGTAAAGACCAATATACCGGCTTTCTCCAGTTTATTCTTTTTAATATTGCAAACCTAGCGCTAATATTTATGCTGGCTAGTGCATTATTGCTGGTACATCAAAACCCCACTAAAATTGCCATGGTATTTTTGGGTTTTGCTTTTGTATTTATACTTTCTGAAATAGTTCGAGCTGCTTCCTATTATAGTGAAACCAGAATAAATTTGTTTATTTACGGAAGCAGAGTTTTGTATGTATTTGCATTGGCATTGCTTCTTAATTGTTGCCAATTAATAGAGGCAGAAGAGCGCCAAAAATCTTAATAAATGGTACTCTTTTGAAGCAAATTTGCTTCAAATAATTGCGCAAAGTGTTTCAAAAGTTTTGCCTTTACTTCCTCCATCGAAATTTCGGCTTGCCCCATTTCCACGTTGAGAGAAGTAACCGCTTTTCCACGAATTCCACAAGGAATCATATGGTCAAAATAGCCCAAATTGGCATTTACATTCAAGGCAAATCCGTGCATGGTCACCCAACGGCTGGCACGCACCCCCATGGCACATATTTTTCGGGCAAAAGGGGTTCCCACATCCAGCCAAACCCCTGTTTCTCCTTTACTACGTTCAGCCTTTAGTCCATATTCGGCTAAAGTGAGAATGACCATTTCTTCCAAAAATCGCAAGTATTTGTGAATGTCCGGAAAAAAATTTTCCAAATCCAAAATAGGATAGCCTACTATTTGTCCGGGGCCGTGATAGGTGATGTCGCCCCCACGATTTATTTTGTAGAAAGTAGCATCTATCTCCTTCAGCTTTTTTTCATCAATAAGAAGGTTCGTAAAATCGCCGCTTTTTCCTAAGGTATATACATGCGGGTGCTCTACAAATAAAAAGTAATTGGGGGTTTTAAGAGATTGTTGTTCTCTCCTGTTTTTAATTTTTATATCAAGAATTTGTTGAAATAATTGTTCTTGATAATCCCAGGTTTCTTTGTAGTCTTTATAACCTAAGTCTTGTATTTCAATAGTTGTATTCAAAAAAACTATTTCTCCAATTCTACCTCAATGTCCAGCACATCGGGATTTTTTAAATATTCCACAAAGCCTCTTTCCAATTCCAGCGTTTTTCCATCGAGAGAGAACGTAGCATCTTCCACCGAGGTTTTCTTAATTTTCTTCGGGAACGTATATTTTATTTTATACGATATTCCGGACATAAAGGCTTCGGCATTTTTAAGGCTATCTATTTGTTTTTGATGTTCGGCTTTGTCTTTAATAAAGGCATCCCGTTTAAATTTTCCTTTAGAATAAGAATAGGAAACACCTATTACCTCCGGTTCCGATTCCTTTTTGGAATCTGAAGAAGTACTTCCCGGCATAATGCCTTGAGATTGTTCAAACCCTTTCATTAATTCATTGGCTTCGGCAACATTTTTAAAGTTGGTAAAAACATCTACCACCATGGTATTGGTTTCCGGATCGGTGTTCATGCGAATTTGATAATTTTCCATCGCTTTCAATCGCTTTTGTTCTTCCGCAGGAAGTGTTGCGATACTGTCTTTTTTGGCTGCCATTAAATCTTTAAAAGAATAAATAGTATCCATTTTTACAAAAGAAGAATCCTTCGCCATTTCTCCACCAAAAGCCATCATTTCACTTAAATCGACACTAAGATTCATGCTACCGCTACCGTCTTCCTCTAACACCATGGTTTCGGTAAATTGGCAACTTACCATGCTAATTCCTATAGCCATTAAAGCGATATATTTTTTTAATACTTTCATCTTTTTGGATTATTTAAAATAATTAAGGCAGCAATAACACCGGGTATCCAGCCGCAAACAGTTAAAATTAAAACAATTAAAATAGACCCACAACCTTTATCAATAACAGCTAATGGGGGAAATACTATAGAAAGCAATACTCTCCAAATACTCATAGTGCAAAATTAAGATTTATAATCAAGCTATGGGTCGTTTACAATAGATTTTGTTACAAGGGCCTATTTGGCTATCTTCGTTTTTCATGAAAACACTTCTCTTATTTGTATTCATATCTATTGCTAGTTATTCTTTTGGGCAATACCAATTTTCCGGAAAGGTAAATGCCCAATTAAAAGAAGGAAAAGTATATCTTTCTACTATTGAAGATTACCGAAAAATATCGGGCGTTTACAGTGAACAGATTTTGAATATGACGCTTCCCGATAGTTTAGGGAACTTCAGCTTTACCGGAGATAACCTCCCGCAAGAAAATAAAATGTATCGAATCCATCTGGACACTTGCAGCGATGAAGAACAATCCATTAATCATTTTACAGGGCATTGTGCTAACAGTAAAGAAGTAGTTTTCATTGCAAATAATACAGACACGCTATCTTTTCCTTTTTCGTTTGACAATGAAATGTTTTGCCGAATTCTCTCAAATAATGACAAGGCAGAACTCTTTCTGAAAATTGATTCGCTAAAACATGAAATGCGTTTTGCTTTTGGCACTTACCGAAGTGAAGCCAACCGGTCTTTGAATACCAAAAAGTGGTTTACCATCCTTCAGGAATATGGTAAAACGCTCCAGGAGCCTCTGGCAGAGTTGTATATATATTCTTTTTTGAGCGATCGTACCAACGACCTGCACGAATACTATCTGGAAGATGTAAAAGTAAATCCGTATTACGAAAATCTGCGAGTTCGGTTACAAGAAAAATATCCCGAATCTTCCTATACAAAACAATACGAGGCAGAACTGGAAGCCGATGAGTTTTTGGTGAACCGAAACAAAGGAATCCCTTGGTGGATTTATTTTTTAGGAGGTTTTGCCCTCTTTTCGGTACTGGGTAATTTCTATTTTATCGGAAAGTGGAAACAGTTGCAGAAAACTTCAAAAAATGTGGAAACCTTATCCAAACAAGAGCAAAAAGTCATGGAATTAATCTTGGAAGATAAAAGCAACAAAGAAATTGCCGATGCACTTTTTATAAGTGTTAGTACCGTAAAAACACACATTAATAACATTTACAAGAAGCTAAATATTTCTTCAAGAGAAGAACTTAAAAACTTGTATATTAGTTAATTGCAAAAAATTAAACACGGGTCTAGTCCTTTTTTCAACCGTACATTTTACCCTTTTTAAAATTTCCTTTTTCATTTTCGTGCTTCAATCATTAAACGAACACATTATGAAAAATCAACTATTTATTTTACTTTTTTTATCTATTTCAATCTCCTATTCACAATCTTTTAATAAAGAACAGATTGAGGATAGCATCCCAAATCTTATTGGGAAATTTAATAAGGAGGCTTTACTGAAAGAGCCATATGAAGCTTGGTTTCAGAAAAATTTTAACGAATACCAACCTAAAGAAAGTGTCATAAATCAATTAAAAACGCTCCTTCCACAATATACCATTACTCTTTTTATGGGAACTTGGTGTGGCGACAGCAAACGCGAAACACCTAGACTTTTCAAAATTATGGAAACAGCAAACTATCCTATGGATCGTATAACTTCCATAGCCCTTGGACGTAAGAACAATGCTTATAAACAAAGTCCCGGCGGCGAACATGAAGGATTACATATACATAGAGTCCCTACATTTATTATTTACAAAGACGGAAAAGAAATTAATAGAATTGTAGAACATCCTGTGGTAAGCCTTGAAGAGGATTTGCTTCAAATTTTAACAGGAAGCTATCAAAATTACTACTATGGAGTAAGCCTTGCGAATTTCTATTTAGAAAAATATAAACCCCAGAAACTTATTGCCTCGTCAAAAAAAATAAGCAAAGAAATAGCCCCTTACATTCATTCTAAATACGATTTAAACACCTTCTGCAAAGTTTTATTGGCACAGAATAAAAAAGAAGACGCCGAGGCCGTGGCAACTATAAACACCTATTTGTACCCAAAGGAAACAAGTGTTTACGAAACACTGGCAAATATTCAAGGGCTTATTAACAAAAAGGAAGATGCCATCAAAAATTATAAAAAGGCACTCGAAATTAACCCTAATAATGAAGATTTAAAATCACTTATAAAACTATTTAGTGATGAACTGAAATCAAAAAATTAGTGTATTTTCCTTCCTACCTATTCAAAATAAGGTAATTTTGCAGCTTAAAATCAATAGGCATGCAACTTTCCGAAGTAGAACTCGTTCGAAGAGAAAAACTGAATCAATTACGTGAACTGGGCATTAACCCCTATCCAGCGGCTTTATACCCCGTAACCCATACTTCCAAGCAATTAAAGCAACATTTTGAAGAAGGAAAAAAGGTAACCCTTGCCGGAAGATTAATGTCTCGTCGTATTCAGGGCTCTGCTTCTTTTGCCGAACTTCAGGATGCTGAAGGAAGAATTCAAGTGTATTTTAACCGTGACGAAATTTGTCCCGATGAAGATAAAACGCATTACAACGAAGTATATAAAAAATTACTTGACATTGGTGATTTTGTTGGGATTGAAGGCGAACTTTTTACTACTAAAGTGGGAGAGAAAACCGTGATGGTTAAAAATTTTACGCTTCTTTCAAAAGCCCTAAAACCGCTACCTCAACCCAGAGAAGATGCCGACGGTGTTATCCACGATGCTTTTACCGATCCCGAACAACGTTATCGCCAACGGTATGCCGATTTGGTTGTGAACCCGCATGTAAAAGAAGTGTTTGTAAAGCGTACCCGGCTTTTTAATGCCATGCGTAACTTTTTTAACGAACGCGGCTATTTTGAAGTGGAAACACCTATTCTTCAACCCATTCCGGGAGGAGCAGCTGCGCGCCCTTTCATTACCCATCACAATAGTTTGGACATTCCGTTGTATATGCGAATTGCCAACGAATTATATCTAAAAAGATTAATCGTTGGGGGATTTGATGGCGTATATGAATTTTCAAAAAACTTCCGTAATGAAGGAATGGATCGTACCCACAATCCGGAGTTTACCGCTATGGAAATCTATGTGGCCTACAAGGACTACCATTGGATGATGGATTTTTGCGAAGAATTGTTAGAATATTGTGCTATACAAGTTAACGGTACAACTCAAGCAACCTTTGGCGAACACAGCATAGACTTTAAAGCGCCCTATCCAAGAGTAACCATGGCAGAGGCCATAAAGAAATTTACCGGCTTCGATATTATTGGAAAAACGGAAGCTGAAATTAGAAAAGCTGCCCAAAATATGGGTGTTCCGATAGATGAGACGATGGGCAAAGGAAAACTGATTGATGAGATTTTTGGTGAAAAGTGTGAAGGAAATTTTATTCAGCCCACCTTTATTACCGATTATCCGAAGGAAATGAGCCCGCTGTGTAAAGAGCATCGCGACAATCCGGAACTGACCGAACGTTTTGAATTGATGGTCTGCGGAAAGGAAATCGCCAATGCCTATAGCGAGTTAAACGACCCCATTGACCAACGGGAGCGTTTTGAAGCACAATTAAAACTTGCTGAAAAAGGAGATGACGAGGCCATGTTTATCGACAACGATTTTATACGCGCACTGGAGTACGGAATGCCACCCACCTCCGGAATGGGTATTGGTATGGACCGTTTAATTATGTTTTTGACCAACAATGCCTCTATACAAGAAGTATTGTTTTTCCCGCAAATGAAGCCGGAGCGAAAAGCAATACAAGTAGAATTGAATGAAGAGGAAAAAGCGGTGCTGAAATTGCTTCAAAAAGCAGAAAAATTACCACTGGAAGAGTTAAAAGCCCAAAGTGGCTTAAGCAATAAAAAGTGGGACAAAACCATTAAGCACCTTACGGCAAATAAATTGGCCAAAGTAGAAAAAACGGAGGAAGGCTTGTTTGTGGAGATTGTTTAAAGTCATTTCGAACAAAGTGAGAAATCTCATAATATTATAAAGACCCTTTTGGGTCTTTTTTTATATCTTTAAAAGACATTTTCTCCTCATAAATTTTAAAAAATCAATGAATAAAATTATAATAATTGGCAATGGTTTTGACCTTGCCCACGGGCTAAAAACATCATATAAAGATTTGATGGAATTTATAATAGAAGATGCTAATCCTATTGGAATTAAAGAAGGGAACTGCGGAGTTAAGCATTATCCAAATTCAAATTTTATTGCTTTTAAGCAAAAGCCAAGACAATTAGGAAATACTGAATATGAGTTTACCAGTTGTCCTAAACATTCCTCAATATTTTTTAAAGAACTTTTTAATCATTACAATAAATATGAAAAATGGATTGACCTTGAGTCTTTATATTATAGATTATTAAGAAAAAATCTAAGTCTGCCCGAAAATATAGATATTTTAAATAGAGAGTTTGATCATTTAAAGAATTTACTTCAAAAGTACTTAAAAGAAAAAGTAGAGAACCCGCTACCCGATTTTAATAGAGATTTTAGAGATTGTATTTTCGAAAATACTGAAATTGATGAAAAAATTTTAGGTATCATAAATTTTAACTATACAAAAAAAACTGTTGCTTATCATTTACAATTCGCAAAATATAAATCTAATTTTTACCATGAAAATTTTCAACTTATTAATATTCACGGCGATTTGAATAATAGCTTAAATCCCATAATATTTGGCTATGGTGATGATAATTCCGAAGAATACAATAAAATTCAAAATTTAGAAAAAGATTACCTTTTGAAGAATTTTAAAACCTTTCAATACTTACAAACAAGTAATTATCATAGACTTTTATCACTTCTTGAAGTTGAAAAAAACATAAATATTGAAATTATAGGACACTCTTGTGGACTTACAGATAAGACTTTATTAAAAACTATTTTTCAACACCCAAATATCAAAAAGATTGAATATAGATATCACGGTGGAGAACAAAACTATTTTAATAATATTTATAACATCTCCAGAATTTTTGATGATAACGTACTAATGAGAAAAAAACTAATAAATTTAACCCTAACTCGAAAAGTCCCAAGGTATAATTTATTGTAAATAAAAAACACCACCCAGAAATCCTCCCGTATTGGCAATGGGGGGCCGGTATCCCTACCAGCATTCTGGGTGGTGCTTAAACCAACCTAAACTATTTGCACCTTAAAGATACAGGGAAGGTACCACCCTGCAAAACGATGTGTATCGCAGTTTATAAAAACGGGGTTACTTGCCCACTTTACTTAAAAAGGCAATATCATTTTCTACCGTTAACAACAACAAACTAGTCGCAGTACAAAACACAGGGCTGGTAATACAATGATGGCCATTCCAACTACCATCTTCATTTTGTATTTTTAAAATGCGCCCGCTCATGTCGTTATACCACTTTTTCCAATCCTTATCTTGGTTTACCGCCAACGATTCTCCGGTTTGTAAAAAGCTCAAAAACTCCTCTCCGCCATTATTACCAAAACCATTTAAAACATCATCACGTTGAGCGGCATCCTTTCCGGATTGATACACATTGTATGAGGTGGTATACTCCATTGCTTCATTTTCGGCATAGCCAATTTTACGTAAGTTTTCTACAGAAACTGACGCATTTTTTTCTAATTTCCCTTCTTTTTTAGCTTTGTTGACAGCCTCCTCAACTTCTCTGGCTTCTTTAGCGCTGGCACGCACACTATTACTTACAGCATACAGCATGACACCTGCACCATCTTCGGTTTTAATGTTCCCACTCTCCGAATCATAATTCCCCTTTTGGTAGTTTTTGGAACGCTCCAATACTTTTTTATCTACGGTTGCACCAACAGCCTCTGCAGATTCCAAGGCACTATAGGCCAAACCACTCTGTAAGACACCCGCCCAACCGGCACCGGTTTGTCTTCCGGAGGCATCGGTACCCGCTTCAATTTTGGCAACACAAATATCCAAACATCGTGCTACTCGCTTTTTGTCAATTCCTTGTAAATCTCTATCTAAAAGATTAGACAGTAATTGCGCTGTAAGAACAGCGTCAATATTCTGCCCTAATTTGGTCTGAATTTGAGTTCCTCGTACCTCTGTAATGTATTCGGCTGTTTTTGGGGTATTTTCAACCGTTTCTAGTAAAAAATTAATCGCTTTTTTTAAGTTTTGAGAATATTTATCCCCTTGCAGGGTTACCCCGCTTCGCAAAAAAGCTTGTGCTACCATGGCTGTAGTGGCCGGGTCTGCTTTTACTGCATGGGGATCCATAATGTTTTGTGCACTATGACTCCCCGCTCCATAGCCTCCTGAAGACAGTTGCGCATCACTTAGCCAAGCCAAGCCATCCCGAACACTTAATGAAAGGTTTTCATTCGTCATAAATACATCAAAGTCTTTGGAAGATTGTTCTCCCATAACAGTCATAAATACACAGCCATCGGTATGCTTTAACATTCTTTTTGTTTCAGCGTACTTAGAATTTGAGTTGTTTACAGAAAGCCAAAAACCCATTACAAAAATGGGAAGTGCTAAAAAAATTAATTTAGTTTTCATCTTTACGTGTTTTAAAAATTCTTTCCGAAAGTAGTTTTCAAAAATGTATTGTAAAACCCCAAATGAGTGAATACCGATCTTGAATGAGGGAAAATAACCGTTTAACAAAATTTTAATACAGGCTTTGTTAAACTAAGCATCCATTTTGAAGTCATAACCACATTAATCTTAAAATTTTATAGTATGAAAAAATTATTGTTTATCTGTTTCGTATTTATGGGCTTAGCACTTCAAGCACAGCCGGGTCCTGATGCAAAAATGAAATACCGAAAAGAGATGAAAGAAAAAATGGACAACCTTACCCCTCAAGAACGCGCTACATTGAAGGCGAAGGAAATGACCTTGCATCTTGATCTAAATGAAAAACAACAAAAGCAAGTGGAAATACTTTTATTACAGCAAGAAGAAAAAAGAGAGGCCCTTCGTGAAAAAAGAAAAGAAGGGGAAGAACTTACAAAAGAAGAAAAGTTTGCTTTAAAATCAAAAATGCTGGATGAGCAAATTGCGTTCAAAAAGGAAATGAAAAATATTTTAAATGAAGAACAATATGCAAAATTTGAAAAAGCGCAACACCATAAAGGTCGAATGAAAAAACATCCCGGGAAACAGAAGGAAGAGTAATTTCTTTTTTGGCTTAGTTTTTGGTTAGTTATGTTGAAAATAGTTACATTAGTAACTTTAAAACTTAAAAACCATGAAGAATTTAATTAAAATTGTTGCTTTTTCTTTTGTATTGCTCTTAGGAATGGGTACTATGAATGCTCAATCGTTAAAGCAGGATCAAAACACTCCCGAAGTTGTTGCCAAAAAACAAACTGAAAAACTGAGTACAACTCTTGGTTTAAATGGAGACCAGCAAAGAGCGGTTTTTCGTGCGTTGGTTGTAAAAGAAAACAATTATGCAAAAGATGTTAATGGAAAAGACACAAAGAGTGCAGATGTTATGACTAACAAGAAAAAACACGATGAAGTTTTTGATACTTCTATGAAAAAAGCCCTTACGGAAGAACAGTATAAAAAGTGGAAAACACTTGAAAATTAACAATAAATTTCTTTAAAAAAGCTCCCTCTCGGGAGCTTTTTTTATTAGTGTTATGCCAAAAAATCGAATGCTTTCTTAATCTTTTACCGAATGCAAATATAAGACTTGGCCTACGGCAATATCGCTTGAAAGTAATCCATTATACTCCATTAACGTTTCAACAGTCATACTAAAACGACGAGCAATACTATATAAAGTATCTCCTTTTTCTACTGTATAGGTATTAATTTTTGAATCATCGTTATTTATAATTCTTGCTTTTCCACCCAAAACCTCATCATCATACCGATATAATTTATTTTTTTCAATAATGCCAATGAGCTTATCCGGGTATTTTGGGTCGGTAGCATATCCTGCTTTTTTTAGTCCTTTTGCCCAAGCTTTATAATCGTCTTTTTTCAGTTTAAACAACTCTTGATAACGGCTTCTCTGGGTAAGAAATAAAGAGTGATCTCTAAAAGAATACTTGGCGTCTTTATACTTTCGGAAACATTCTCCTTTTTCATCATCGTCATGGTATACTTTTTCTCCCGTCCAATTAGTGTGACATTTAATTCCGAAGTGATTATTAGCCTTTTGTGTAAGTTCCCCTCGTCCTGCTCCACTCTCTAAAATTCCCTGAGCTAAGGTAATACTGGCAGGAATACCGTACTGAAGCATTTCTTCTTTGGCAATCTCACTGTAAGTATCAACGTAAGCATTTAAAATTTCTTCATAGGAAGCATTCTTGGGAAGCTCATCAATTTTTGACTCATCCGTTTTATTTGGGAGAATTACTTCAATAGGATCTTTTGGGGAAATAACAACTACCTTCTCGGTCTTTGTTCTGGATTTTTTAGATACTGCTGCTTTTTTAGATTTACACCCAACCAGCAATAATCCGATGATTAAAAAAGTAAAAATTCTTGCTCCCATGTAATTATTCAATTTGAGGTAATTGTTTCTTTTTTAGTTTTTGATTCATTCCGGTAATGCCCTGAAGTCCTCCCGTATGAATGGCTAAAATACGACTATTTTTTTTCAGTTTTTGTTGTCTAACCAATTCAAAAATGCCATACATCATCTTCCCGGTATAGATAGGATCTAATGCTATGGTAGTTTTAATTTTAAACTCGTTAATAAAACGAATTAATGTTTCATCTATTTTGCCATACCCACCAAAACAATAATCGTCCAATAGTTCAAAATTTGTTTTGTGTGTATATTTTTTAATAATTTCTTCCTGAAAAGTTCCTTTCAATGCTGAAAATCCAAGAACGGTTTGGTGTGGTAAAGAAGCTTTTACTATGCCAGACATGGTACCTCCTGTTCCAACTGGCACGCAGAGATAATCAAAATTATGTGTATGATCTGAAAGAATTTCTTCGCAGCCTTTAACTGCCAAGTTATTGGTGCCCCCTTCGGGAATGATATAGTAATTTTCGAATTTTTCTTTAATAGTATTTATAAAAGACGTTTCCTCCTTTTTTTTATAAGCTTGGCGAGAGATAAAATCGAGTTGCATTCCGCAAGCTACTGCAAAAGACAAGGTTGGGTTTTCTTTTATTTTTGAAAATAATTCTTCGCCACGAATAATTCCAACGGTAGGTATTTCGTTTTGTTTTCCTAAAGCCGCCAACGCTGCAATATGATTTGAATAAGCCCCTCCAAAACTTAATAAGCCTTTACTATTTAGAGATTGAGCCTCTAAAAAATTATATTTCAACTTTCGGTATTTATTCCCGGAAACTTCAAGATGCATTTGATCTTCTCTTAAGATATATAATTCATGCATCCCAAAAAGGGTAGGAAAACCTTCTATTTTTTGAATTGGGACTTTAAAATCTGGAAAATTGAACATTTTGATTTTCAGAAAATTATAAAAAGTAAATCTTTTTCATTATTGTAAAATTGAAGGTTTATATGTTAAAACTCAAAAAATAATTCAATTTTTTTCTGGATAACACTTCGAAATTAAAATATCCTCAAATTTTTTAATAATGCTACTAAAGAAATATTTAACATAAAATTTGCTTAAATGTTAAATTATTGTGTCTTTAATCGATTTAATATGTATTTTATCGATATTTTATTATAATATTGTAAGAGTAATCTTACTAAAATGATATTATATGGAAACAACTTTACACAATTTAAAACTTACACTAATACTATGTGTCTTTTTTCAAAGTGTTCTAATCGCCCAAGTAGGAATTAACACCATTACACCTCAAGCCGGGAGTATGTTGGATGTTACAAGTTCAGACAAAGGGATTCTAATACCCAGAGTCGATATTACTAATCTTACTAACATTGCTCCAATTACCGGAGGAGCAACCGAGAGTCTTTTAGTATACAATACCAATACTACTACCGGAAAAGGGTTTCATTACTGGAATGGCAGTGTTTGGATTCCCATAGAAAGTAAAGACTGGAAACTTTCAGGGAATTCCGGAACAAATCCTGTTACAGATTTTATTGGAACTACAGATAACATTCCGCTTCGATTTAGAACCAATAATACGGAGCGCCTTGAGATTACCAATTCAGGCTTACTTAGAGCATTTAATCCAGGAACTGCTACTCAACCCCTTTTATCGTGGGATGTCGATAGTGATACGGGTATTTTTAGAGGTGTGGATGATGAATTGAATTTAACCGCAGGAGGAATTGAATTTCTAGCACTTTCTGAAGGAGGAACCGACGAATTCATCGTAAATAATAATGAGTTAGCACTCAATACTCGTATTGCTACAAATAATAAAACCAATGCGTTTTTTGTTGATGGTACTAATGACAATGTTGGACTAGGAACAAATAATCCAGATACTAGTTCACAGCTAGAATTAACAGATAACAATAGGGGAATATTAATTAATAGAGTTGCCTTATCTTCAACAACATCTAATTCTCCTGTTACAGCACCTGCAACTGGCTTATTAGTCTATAATACTGCTAACTCAAGCAGTGGCGCTACCGAAGTTTTACCAGGTTTTTATTATTGGGACGGTACTCGATGGATTGCCATGGGAGGTACAGGTGGTAAAGACTGGTCTTTAGAAGGGAATGCAGGTACTACTATAGCAAATAACTTTTTGGGTACCACAGACAATAACTCGTTGGCATTTAGGACAAATGATGCAGAAAGGATGCAAATAGATGCCGCAGGAACAATTGGAATAGGCAATACTCCCTATTTAGACACTGCATTGCGAGTAAACAATTCATCGGTACCTTACGGAATTATTTCACAGACTTCTTCAAACGGAGTAGCAGTTTATGGTAGTGATACCGGTACAGGATTAGGAGTATTAGGTATTTCTAGTAACAATCATGGTATTTACGGCACAACTGCTTATACTGGAGGCGCTTTTTTGATTGGCGGAATCATTGGCTGGGGGACCGGAAATTCTAGAGCTAATGGAGTCCTTGCCGTATCAGACCAACAAGCAGGAACCGACTCTAATATGGGTATAAGAGCTGTCTCCGGAAGTACTACTTCTATTTCTTCTACACAAATAATGAATGTGGGGGTTAATACAAATGCTACAGATTTAGCCCTTTACGCATTATCAGAAGGTCCCATTACAAGCCTTGGAATTATGGAAGCGGCTCGTTTTCAAACCAATTATACCGGGAGTGCTATAGATTCAGATGCGAGAGACCCACGAGCACAATTAGCAGGATTTACGAATGCTAGCCCTGTGGGAGGAAATACTATGTACTATGGAGGATATTTTTATAGCGGGGGAAGCTCATTTAATAATTCTTACGCCTATGCAGGAGCTAGATATGGAAATACCAACTACAAAATTATTGGAAACGGTACCGTATCCACCACTGTAGAGGGCGTGGACGGCAATAAGAAAATCATGTTTGCGCCAGAAGCCCCCGAAGTACTTTTTGAAGATTATGGAATAGGAACGTTATCTCAAGGAAGTACATTCATAAAAATTGATCCCAATTTTTCAAACAATATTATTGTAGATGAAAAACACCCTTTAAAAGTATTTATTCAATTAGAGGGAGATTGTAACGGTGTTTACGTAACACAAAAAACTTCGGAAGGATTTTTAGTAAAAGAATTACAAAACGGAAATTCAAATGTTTCCTTTTCTTGGCATATTGTAGCCAATAGAAAAGATGAAACAGGAAGAACTCCTTCTGAAAATTCAGAATATGCAAACTTACGCTTTCCGGATGCACCCAATGCCATCTTTGGTAGTGATAGCAAGGCGACTATTATTGATGAAGGAAAAGACAAATTATTCAACGAAGGCAAGCCTATGAAATAATGTTACTGTAAAATATACTACGGCCAATCTATCTCCCAGAGATTTTATGATATTCTGGAACGCCAGATGTCTAATGATACGTGAACAGAGGTTTGGAATTCAGCCTTCTTAGTCTTAAATCATAGCAAATTGCTTTTTTATCCAAGATTGACGCAGCAAATGTATTCCCTGGTTCTGAAAACTTCGCCGATGACAATTACGACAACTGGATTACTTTCGATGGAAGCATTATAGCAAATTGAAGAAATAATCATCTTCGATGTACAAGGAAGAATCATTGAGAAGAGTAATCCAAATTATAACAGTCTTACGCTTAATCTTTCCCAATACAAGCCTTCGGTATATTTTATCCAAATTAAAACCCAACACGGATTGGTAACACGGAGGATTGTTAAAAAGTAAAACAAATACCATCTATAAGGAAGTCCCATCTGGGACTTTTTTATTGAATTAAAAAAACAGATAATTAATGAAACTCATTTTTAAATACACATTGAAATATTTATGTAAATAATTGTAAGAAAAATCTTTAAATAAAATTTTTAAGTGTTTTTTATCGAATATTTTTGGTTTTTATAGAAAAAATAAATTAATCTTGTATCACCAAATCTTAATGCTTACCACTTATGAAATTTCAATCTACTAGGAATTCTCTAGTTTTTGTTGCCCTCATATGCACAATCTTGAGCATTTCAAATCAATTAAATGCCCAAGTAGGCATTAATACCACTACTCCCAATGGTATTTTGGACATCAATTCCACTAATATGGGTGTTGTACTTCCAAGGTTGGCTCTTACTTCTACTATAGTTATGGCTCCTGCTACAAACCCGCAAGGTGGAAACATTCCTATTGGGACAGTTGTATTTAATACTAGTACAACCACGACCGGGACTAATGATGTAGTTCCAGGCATGTATTCTTGGGACGGCACACAGTGGCGCCCACAATTTCCTAAAAGGCAATACGGCCTTTATGAAAGTACAACCGGAAGTATAAGAACCACTCCCGGCACTACATACACTATACAATTAAATGGAAATAACTCAAACACTTTTACCGCAAAGTACACAGGCCAATACAAAGTAAAAATACGTGTTGATTTTGGAGGAGGTGACGCAAGAGTCCCCAATGAAGGTACTTCAAGTACTAGGTCTGATGGTGATTTGAATATTGCCAATGCAACCGGTACCTACACGTTAAATTTTGGAGCGACTAATTATACTATTCCTGTAAATTCTTATTCAACAGCTTATCAAGCTTCAATTGGAGCGACTAATTATTTTGCCATCTGGCAAGAATTTACCGCCACAGAATATGTGAGTTTAACAGCGAATCAAAATGTTTCTTTTACATTAACATTTGTTCAAGATACCGCTGAAGAATTTTCAACCTCATCATCTGGCAGAAGAGGTTATGTAGCTTATGATATTCCTTGTTATGTAGAAATTTCTTTCTTAGGAGAATAAAATCTATTATTATGAAAAAAAATTATCTGTTTTCTATAGCTATTTTCCTCTTGAGCTTACCTATATGTGCTCAAGTTGGAATTGGTACGACGAGTCCAAAAGGGGCGCTTGATGTAACTTCCACAACCATGGGAATTGTATATCCTCAAGTAGCTTTAACAAATACTCTAACAGAAACCATTTCAAATCCAAATGGGGGAGGGCTAGTTACAGGAACCACAGTTTACAACACCGTTATTGCTGGAACTGGCAATAATACCGTTTATCCGGGTCTATATGTATGGGATGGTTCCTTATGGATTCCTCAATACCACAAAGATGATTATAAATTATGTTATCAAACTTCAGATTTGAGAACTGGTTCAAGTGACATCTTAAATCCTATTTTGGGAGACCAGTTTATTTCATTTAACAGCAATACTTTTACCCCTAAATTTAATGGAAGTTATTTGGTGACTGTAACTGTTCATTTTGGAGCAGGAAAATTAGACGTTCCAGATAACACTAATCCAGCTGACCAGTGGGTTAATTATAATGCTCAAGAAGGTGAATTTGATTTTACTTTTAATTCAACTTCTCATACCTTTACCTTAAAGTCATACTCTGGTTACAATGATGACAAACTATTTGATGGAGGAAGCGCAAACAACCATACAAATCGATATAATCAAACTACTTATACAATCCCGATAACTCTTGTTCGGAATACTTTATACTCTTTTACACTTAGTTTTAACCAAACAACCTCTGATGGTTTTGAAGGCGATGGAGATATAAGTGTTGTACCTTCTGGAGATGGTAGAGGCTATATAATTTCAAACGGATTGGTAAAATCTACAGTAGAATTTAAATATTTAGGCAATTAAACTTATAAAGGCATGAAAAATAGATACTATACATATTTAGTTTTATTGCTATTTGCTAGTGTATCATCATTCGCTCAAATAGGAATAGGAACATCTACTCCGGAAGGGACACTGGATGTTGAAATTTATGATGCAACAGGCACCATTATGGAAAGCCCTTACGGAATAATTTTACCTAAAGTAAGCCTAACTTCTACCATTGTTTCAAGTCCTGTTATTAACCCAAATGGTGGTGGTCTAGAGCCGGGTACTACGGTATATAATACAAATAATTCTACGAATGGGGCAAATGATGTTTCCCCTGGAATATATAGTTGGACCGGAAGCTCATGGGAACCTCAATTCTTCAAAAAAGAATATGCAAAATATGAACAAACAGGAGGGTGTCAAAGAACTACCATAAAGGAATACAATTCTTCCCCAGAGCCTACAGATGCCGATAATATTGCAGGGCTTACCAATCAAACCTTTACACCTACCTACTCTGGCTATTACAAAATAGAAGTTCGCACCAATTTTGGAGCTGGAAGAATTCAGGATTTTACCTCAGGAACAGAAAGTGAAATCTCTTTGGCTACTTCTGAAGGCGCCTTTTTCTTCACTATGTCTGGCTCTGGGGTTGATATAGACCCAACTAGCTCAAGCTATGACTATACCGAAGGTTGGTCGTATACCCACTCCTATTCTGCAGAAAATGATAATGAAAGTCCTGCTGTAGAAAGTTATAATGTAGGTCATTATGCAACATTAGTTTATAGACTCTACCTTTTGTCTGGAAGCACCTATACTTTTACGCTAAGCAATTGCATAACTACAGGACATAATTACTTTATTAACAATGGAGATTCTGGGGATGGGCAAGGACATATAGGTCATTATATTCCTTGTTCTATAGAATTTACTTACGTAGGCGATTAAATAAACTATCAAAATAAAAACTCATAACATGAACAAAAACCTCCTTTTTGCATTAATTTTATTATCTCAAATTTCAATTGCTCAAACTCCTTGTTCTGGAGGCATGGCAGGAAGTTATCCATGTAACGGCATAACTTTACAATCATACATCTCTGCTTCTACTATGGGAGGTGGTGAAGGTCAAGATTCCTGGGGCTGGACCGACCCATTGGACGGAAAAGAGTATGCCATTGTAGGTTTGGATAACGGTACTGCTTTTGTGAATATAACAAACCCTGTTTCTCCAATTTATTTAGGAAGATTAAATTCACACACTGGCACAAGTTTGTGGAGAGATGTAAAGGTTTTTAATAATTATGCATATATTGTTAGTGATAGTAATGGTAACCATGGAATGCAGATTTTTGACCTTACAAGACTAAGAAGTGTTGCAAGTCCACCCACAACATTTACTGAAGATGGCTGGGAGACATGGGGTACTTCAGGGTCCAATCGAGGAAGGGCTCATAATATAATCATTAATGAAGATACCGGATATGCATATGTGTCTGGTGTTTCACCATACATTAGTGGAGGTTTGGTTATTTTTAACCTTAATATCGACCCTGAAAACCCATCAATTGTTGCCACATATTCTACTGGAGGGTATTGCCATGATGCCCAAGTGGTAATTTATGATGGTCCAGATCCAGATTATCAAGGAAGAGAAATACTTATTGGTAGTTTTAGTGGTTCAGATTTTCTAAGAATACTCGATGTAACCAATAAGACTAGTATTTCGCAAATTAGTTCTATTGATTATTCAAATAAATATTACACCCATCAAGGTTGGTTTACTGAAGACAAGCGTTTCTTCATTGTAGGAGATGAAGTTGATGAAGAAAATGTAGGATTTAATACAAGAACCCTTGTTTTTGATTTACAAGATTTGGATAACCCAGTACTACATTATACATATTTTGGGCCTACTTCAGCTATCGATCACAATGGATATGTAAGAGGAAATCGTTTCTATTTGGCAAATTATGCCGCAGGAATGAGAATTTTAAAAATCGATGGATTATATGACGCTATACCCAGTATGACCGAAGTAAATTTCTTCGATACTTACCCAGCATCAAATAGTGCTAGCTTTAATGCCACTTGGAATGTATATCCCTTTTTCGAGAGCGGAAATCTAATTGCCACTGGTTTTGGAAATGAAAATATTCTTGGTGATGGAGGACTGTTTGTTTTAAGGGATCCTAATTATGATAATATAGACCCTGTTGTTGTTTGCCAAAATATTACGGCAACACTTAATAAAATTACAGGAACAGTAACTATTGACGCCCTAGATGTTGACGGCGGTTCTACAGACAATATTGGCATAACCGAAAGAACAATCTCTGGACAAACCACTTTTACCTGTGCCGATGTTGGCAACACCTTTAATGTTACATTAACCATAAAAGATGATTATGGAAACACTGCTTCATGCGTAGCTACCGTAACTGTTGCTGCAGAGACTACTACTCATCTTGGAGGGGGCACTTGGAGCAACGGGGCACCAGATGTAGGTTCAAACGCTAAGATTAGTTCAGATTATAACACTTCAAGCTTTGGGAGTATAGATGCTTGTACTTGTGAAGTTGATGCTACGAGAACTCTTACCATTAATGCTGATGATTACCTTAAAACTGAACAAGATATTACAGTAAACGGAACCTTAGTGGTTGAACACCAAGGAAATGTAGTACAAACAGACCCCGCGGCCAGCGTAATTAAAAACGGAACAATCAATGTAAATGTTACTTCTCCAGACTTGAAAAAAAGAGATTTCATGCTCATGGGAAGCCCTATGACTACTGAAAGTCGTATTGGGGTGTGGAATACCGCATTTTTGGTTCTAAATTTTAATTCTCAAAATTTCCTTCCTCATCCCGATGTTCCTGCCGGAGGAACCAATTTTGCCGATGATAATGGCGATTTTTACAGCATTTACAGCGGTGCGATTAATCCCGGTGAAGGGTATGTGGTAAGACCGCAAAGTGGCTACAACGACCCTACTGTTCCGCCAACAGGGAGACCATTTTTATTTACCTACGAATTAGGGACACTTAATAATGGAGACATTACTTATACTAATTACAATAATGGCCCTGCTGCAAACCCAAATGGCACTCCTAATATGGTTGCCAACCCTTACGCTTCTGCCATTGATGGAGATATATTTATGGCAACAAACGGTATTGGAGCGCTCTATTTTTGGGAACACTTAACTCCTCCCGGAGCCCCTCTATCGGGAAGTAATTTACGTTTCGATATGGATGACCTCTCCATTTACAATGGTGTTATGGGTATCCCTGCCGCAAACGATCCCGGCAATGCACAAGGAACAGCACCCAACGGAATTATTGCTACTGCTCAAGGATTCGGAATCAGAACCTCAGGTACTGCCGGAACTTCAGGAACCATTACCTTCAATAATACCATGAGACTTACCTCGGGAAACAATACATTAAGAACAGCTACACCTTCTTCAGATGTTGCACAAACTGAAAAATTAATTATTGAAATTCGAGAAAAAGCTTACGGATTTGGTAGTTTTACAGGAATTGCCTTTAACGAAAATGCCACTTCCGGTTATGACGATGGATATGACACTAACAGATTAGCTACCGTAGTTTCAATATTTTCAGAACTAAATGACGGAACAGGTGAATTTGGAATTCAGACCCTAGGAAGTTTCACTAATGACGAAAAAATCCCGCTTGGATTTGCTACTCAAATTGACGAATTATTAGAATATGAAATTTCACTTACTAGTTTAGAAGGAGTCAATCTTGAAAATACAAAAGTGTACTTGTACGATAGACAAGACAATAAAATTATTAGCTTGGAAAACAAGTCCTATACATTTAAAAGCGGCAAAGGATTTTTCAATGACCGATTTACACTACTATTTAAGTCTGAAAGAATTTTAGGTCCTGAAGAAACTTCTTTAGATAGTATTGCACTTTTCCCAAATCCAGCTAAAAATCATATCAATATCTTTTCACCAGACACCTATCTTGTAAACTTAGAAGTATATGATTTAATGGGAAGAAAAATTTCTCAGAGAATAGAAGATGAAAGCAATACGTTCTCATTAGATCTTTCAAATTTAAAAACAGGAGTTTATTTTATTAAGATTGATACTGAAAAAGGCACTGTCACAAAAAAGATTATTAAAGAATAATTATAAAAAATTAGTAAACCCAAAAAAGGACCTCTTCTTTAAATAGTTGAGGTCTTTTTCATGGGTATATGCCTCTCTTTCAAACGATATATTTTTATAAGCTTCATAACGATTTTTATATTGCAACCAACGCACTAAAAATTCTAATACATACCACACATAAAAAAACACCACAAGCATTTCTGCTTGTTGTCGTAAATGAATCTTTTCGTGATTTAGAAATTCAGCATCATTAAGCAGTTCCTTTTTCCGAATAATAATAAAAGGCCATAATGCGATTCCTAAAAATTTCTTCCGAAGTAAAAAACGATTCACCCAAACTATCATCCCTGCAAGGTAAGAATTTGGTATTTTTGTGAAATGCTGTTCCCAAAGAAAAAAATAGAGCTCGAAGAAGGAGATTACTACCTTACCCCTGAAGGATACAAATGCTTTACCGAACAGTACCATTTAAAACGCGGCTATTGTTGTGAAAGCAACTGCAAACATTGCCCCTTTGGATTCAATAAAAAAACAAACTCACAAGAAAAATAACGATGACCTTCCAAGAAGAAATACTACAAGGAATTCCAGATACCTTACCCACTGCTAAAGCATACGATCCATCCATAAATCACGCACCCAAAAGGAAAGAAATTTTAAACGATGCGGAAAAAAAATTAGCCCTTCAAAATGCATTACGATACTTTGAACCCAAACACCACGCCACGCTTCTACCCGAATTTAAAGAAGAGTTGGAAACCTACGGAAGGATTTACATGTACCGTTTCATGCCGGATCATAAAATTTTTGCGCGTTCTATTTCGGAATACCCTGGAAAATCTGAACAAGCCAAGGCTATTATGCTAATGATTCAAAATAATTTGGACCATGCCGTGGCACAACACCCGCACGAACTAATCACCTATGGTGGCAATGGTGCCGTATTTCAGAATTGGGCTCAATACCGTTTGGTCATGAAATACCTTTCTGAAATGACCGACGAGCAAACACTCGTTATGTATTCTGGCCACCCCCTTGGGCTATTTCCTTCACATAAAAATGCCCCGCGCGTAGTTGTTACCAATGGAATGATGATTCCTAACTATTCACAACCCGACGATTGGGAGAAATTTAACGCTTTAGGAGTTACTCAGTACGGCCAAATGACCGCCGGTAGTTATATGTACATTGGCCCTCAAGGCATTGTTCATGGCACTACTATTACCGTTTTAAATGGTTTCAGAAAAATAAAAAAGAAGCCTAAAGGCGGATTATTTGTTACGTCCGGTTTAGGCGGGATGAGTGGGGCACAACCCAAAGCCGGAAATATTGCCGGTTGTGTTACTGTTTGTGCCGAAGTAAACCAAAAAGCAACTCACACACGCCACAGTCAAGGATGGGTAGATGAGGTAATTTCAGAATTACCTGAATTAGCATCCCGTGTAAAAAAAGCTGTTGCAAATAAAGAAACTGTTTCTATTGCATATGATGGCAATGTAGTTGAAGTTTGGGAGTATTTCGACAAAGAAAACATCCAAATAGATTTAGGGAGCGACCAAACTTCACTTCACAACCCTTGGGCAGGGGGCTATTATCCTGCAGGAATGAGTTATGAAGAAGCCAACAAACTAATGGCCAATAATCCTACCCTCTTTAAGGAAAAAGTCCAGGAAAGCTTACGCCGCCATGCTACTGCTATCAATAAACATACGGCAAAAGGCACCTATTTTTTCGATTATGGAAATGCATTTTTACTGGAAGCGTCTCGGGCGGGTGCTGATATTTTAGCTGAAAAAGACTTGTCTGGTCGAGCGCAGTCGAAACCTCAACGAGAATTTAAATACCCAAGCTATGTACAAGACATTATGGGCCCCATGTGTTTCGATTATGGGTTTGGCCCTTTCCGATGGGTATGCGCTTCAGGAAAACCAGAAGATTTAGCAAAAACCGATGAAATAGCAACACAAGTTTTAGAACGGTTAATGAAGGAATCCCCTACTGAAATTCAGCAACAAATGCAGGATAATATTCAGTGGATAAAAGGGGCACAGGAAAATAAATTGGTCGTGGGGTCACAAGCTCGTATTTTATATGCAGACAGTAACGGGAGAGTAGAAATAGCTTCAGCATTCAATAAAGCTATTTCTGAAGGTAAAATAGGTTTGGTTATTTTAGGAAGAGATCACCACGATGTTTCTGGAACAGATTCTCCTTACAGGGAAACTTCAAATATTTACGATGGTAGCCGTTTTACAGCAGACATGGCGATTCATAATGTAATAGGAGACAGTTTTCGTGGGGCAACCTGGGTGAGTATCCATAATGGCGGTGGTGTTGGCTGGGGAGAAGTGATGAATGGCGGATTCGGTATGGTTCTTGATGGTAGTAAAGAAGCGCAATCCCGTCTGGAATCGATGCTTTTTTGGGATGTAAACAACGGAATCGCACGGCGAAGTTGGGCTCGAAATGATGAAGCTATCTTTGCCATTAAAAGAGCAATGCAACAAGAGCCATTACTAAAAGTGACGCTTCCTAATTTGGTTGATGAAAAATTGTTTCAATAAATATTCTGCTATGAAAAAAATGAAATTTTTACCCTTGTTGCTACTTGTTTTAGTAGCATCCTCCTGTACTACCGTAAGAGTAGCGACAGATTATGACAAGAATGCCAATTTTGGCAATTACACTTCTTTTGCCTTTTACAAACCAGGTATTGACAAAGCAAAGATTAGTGATTTGGACAAAAAAAGAATCTTGAGAGCGATTGACGCAGAACTTTCTGCCAAAGGAATTCAAAAATCTGAAAGCCCGACCATGCTGGTCAGTATTTTTACCAAAGAACAAGAACGTGTCGATGTGTACAACAACAATTTTGGATGGGGATGGGGATGGAATCCTTGGTGGTATGGCGGTTACTGGGGCAATACGGTTTCAAGGACTACCGAAGGACAATTATATATTGATTTAATAGATGCCAAAACCAACGAGCTGGTTTGGCAAGGCGTGGGCAGTGCCCGCCTTATAACATTGGGTAATATTGAGAAGAAAGAAGAACGAATAAGAGAAATTGTAAGAGAAATATTAGCAAAGTATCCACCCGAAAAGTAATTACAAAAATACTTTTTCAAAACCTCCACGACTTTTGTTATGGAGGTTTTTTATTTCTTACCTCTTTTAAAAATCGTCTTTTCATTCAATTTTATATACCCATTCACTTTTGTTACATATATTCTATTCTTTGTTACATATTAGCTAATTTCTTTGGATTTGACACCCAATTTTACTTAAATAAAAATATATAGGGTAATTCCCCCATGCAAAAAAAGGGCGTTAACCTATTACAACTAATTCAAAATGAGTTACTTTTGTGTATAACAAATTCTAAACCAATAACTATGAAAACAATCTTTACTTTTTTATTAACCATTTCTTTTTCTGCTCTTTTTGCACAGGATGTTATGTTTGTGCATACCGCTACTGCAGGAACTATTTCTGCGGATTTAAGTTATATAGACCATCCCGATTTAAATGGGAATCCCTCTGCTCAATTAGTAGTATCTCATGCATGGAATCCACCCGGATCTCCTGGTATTTACAACCCACATAGAACCGGACTCTACTATGACTCTGTACAAGCAAAATGGGGAGTTTATAATGAAGATAGTGCTAATATTGTTGAGGACTCTTCTTATTTTATTTACATCGAGGAAGGCTCTAACATGTTTGTTCATATTGCCGATGCCGGAAACCAAGGTAGCGACCCTTCCTACACGGTTTTAAATCATCCCGATATTAATGGTAATCCGGAAGCTCAAGTAGTTATTACAACCTACTATAACCCTAACAGCTCAAGAAACGATTTTACTTATGGTACTTGGTATGATGGTTCTTTCTGGAATCTTTATACCGAGGATGCTTCTACTATTCAATTTGGCGATGCTTTTATGGTAGCCATTAATGGAGGTGTAGCTGTACCCTACCGCCACGCAGCTACTGCAGGGACTGTTTTTGGTAATTATACCATCATCGATCATCCTGCTTTAAACGGAAAACCTGACGCTAAATTTGTATTTACGCATAATTGGGGAGAGAGTGGACAACCCTCCAATGTTATTGTAAATGAAATATTAGGAGCGTGGTACACTGGATCCAACTGGTCTATCTATACCGAAGATGGCACTGCATTTCCTGTAAATTCAGAATATGATCTTATTATTTATGATGACGGTTTAGGAACTCAAGAAACTACGCTACAGCAGGTAGCTGCGTTTCCAAATCCTGCTGAAAATTTTATAACCATTACTACTGAAAATCAGATTACTCAAATAGAAATCTTCAACATTTTAGGACAAACAGTGAAAGTAGTTGAAGGGAATTCGAATACCATGACAGTTGATATCTCTTCTTTAAATTCGGGAACTTACATGGCAAAAGTTAGCTCGGGCAATGCCTCAAAAACCATAAAATTAATTAAAGTTTAATAAGCAATTAATTTTCTTGAAAAGGCGCCATCAGGCGCCTTTTTTATGGCATATAAACAACCGCATGGCCTTCATCTACTAACCAGTTGTTAATATTAAGTCCATCGAGGAAAATAGTGGCTAAGTAACGCCCGTATTTACCTTGTTTATCTTTATAGGAATGAATCATTACTTCCTTGTCTAAAATAAGATTTCGTAAAATATCTCTTACCACAAGACCGCGATCCCTATCTTCTCCTTTTAATTCCGGAGTATTAATTCCGTAAAGTCGTAATTTCATTTCTTGAAAATGAAGAAACCCCAAGTCCACTACAGCGGTAACGGTATCCCCATCATACACATCAATAATTTTTGCTTTGTATTGGTACATAATTTTAGTTTTTCTAAAATTAAGATACAGTAAACTCCTGTGAAAGGGGGTTTTGCCCTAAATTTAAAACCGTATCCCTTTTTAAAAATTAATATTTCAAAACAAAATTATTTTTTAATAATACGAAGAGTCTTAGTTACATCATTTTCAGCAACTATTTTTACAAAATAAATACCCGAAGTCCACGATGCACAATTTATGGTAATTTCATTTTTATGAATTTTACTTTTATCGATTAACTTCTCTCCTTTAGTAGAATAAACTACCATCTTCTTTATTGGAATCTCTGCTTCCAAGAAAAGGAGGTTTTCAACTGGGTTGTGATACCGTATCATTATGGAAGTTGGCTTATCGCCAACGCTTAACTCTTCATCCAAAAAATTTTGCGCATACATTCTTTCACCACCTCCTTTATTTTCAATAAAAACTGCAACACTTTGATGATTTACCGGTTTTGTGTAATGAATTCTACTTTTACTAGCACTAAAAGTTGCAACAGGTCGGGATTCTTCGGGCCAAGCAAAATCGCCGTTTTCATCTAAATGCACCACATCTAACGTTGTGGGCGTAGCACCATTATCAAATCCTTTTTTTAAGAGAAACAACGGACTATCATTTTTCAATTGCAACGCTCCTGCATGAACATTATCGCTTCCAATGGAATATACTTCTTTGGCATTGTTTCCCAAAAGTCTTGCTCCGGTATCTTTATCAAATTTTTGGACATATTCACCATGATCGCTTTGCGAAGTATTTGTATAGTTACAAACGGCCCAGATATTTTGAGAACCGGCTTCAAAAGCAATTTCGGTGTAGGTTTCGTAATTGGTTTGGTTGGTATCAAAATCGGAACCGTTAACTCCCCATGGCAATGTTCCGTCCGGATTAATGCGTTGTAAAAAGGAGTCGAACCGTACTCCGGAAGATCCAAAATAACCCATATACATTACATCTCCGTCCTGTAGTCCTGTATAACTTCTATTAAAAGCCGTTGCCTGATTACAAATTTGTACGGCAGCTCCCCAAACCGGATCCCCATTGGTATCGTACTTTTGCGTATATAGATGAGAATTAATCCCACCAATTAATTTATGATATACTAAGGCAAACTCATTTCCGGATAGTTCAAACAAATTGGCTGGCGCAGTATCTGTAGCACCTATTTCTATGGGTTGATTTGATGGCCAAAGACTGTTGCCATTACTATCTATTTTTTGCATCAAACCGCCCGAACCCGAGTACCAACTTGCTATAATGCTACCGTCCAAAAGAGGAAGTACTGTTACTAAATTACCGCTACCTATATTTTCCCCCGAAGGACCCCATAAATTGTTTCCGTTGGCATCCAACTTAAACACATAGGCAGGATCTCCCCCGCCGGTACCTGTTGCTCCAATATAAAGATTATTATTGGCGTCTAATACTACATTCCATATAACCGTGAAAGTACTCATGGGAATAAGGTTACTTACCAAAGAACCATCATTTCCCAGCAATTGGTTGCCGTTAGCATCCAGTATTTGCAATCGCAATTCATAATTGGTAGGTGCTGCCACCGATTTCCAAAAAACCACATACGTATTGCCATTAGAGCCTCCCAAAGCTTTCATGTCGCCACCTTCACTATCGGCTACTAAAGTATTTAAATCCGTATCGGTTGTCCATTGAGCGTTCACAAAAAAGGCAAAGAAAAAGAGGAAACTAGTAAAAAGAGCTTTCATAGTAAAAACAAATTTATGTTAAGACTTGAAATGTACTTAATAATTCAATATCTCAAGAATTTTTACTTTTACTTTTTCCACGGAAGGAATCATGGTTTGCTCTAAAACACTATTTAACGGAATGGCTGGCATATTTTCGGAACCAATAAGCATTACCGGGGCATCTAACTGCTCAAAACACGCTTCTTGTATTTTTGCTTGAATACTTCTGGCAAAACCATTATCGGAAGGTTCTTCGGTAACAATTAAACACTTCCCACATTTTTTTGCACTGGTATAAATCGTTTCCCAATCTATGGGATGTAAGGTTCGTAAATCTACAATTTCAATACGATCTTGCATTTCAAGTTCTTCAGAAGCATTCATCGCCCAATGCACACCCATTCCGTAGGTAATAATAGAGAGGGTCTCTTCCTCTTCCTGCTTCCAAATTTCCTGTAGCACCCAAGCTTTCCCAAAAGGAAGTATATAATCCTCGGCAGGTTCTAAACTGGTAGCTCCTTTGGTCCCTGGCACTTTACTCCAGTATAGCCCTTTATGTTCAAATATTACTACAGGATTGGGATCATAATAGGCAGCTTTTAGCAATCCTTTTAAATCGGCTCCATTACTGGGATAGGCAATTTTTAAACCACGGATATTGGTGACAATACTTTCTACGGAAGAAGAATGATAGGGCCCTCCACTCCCATACGCCCCAATTGGTACTCGTAAAATCATAGAAACAGGCCATTTTCCGTTTGAAAGGTAACAGCTTCGGGAAACTTCGGTAAATAATTGATTAAGACCCGGCCAAATATAATCGGCAAATTGCACCTCAACAATGGGTTTTAACCCCACGGCACTCATCCCCACGGTAGAACCCACAATAAAGGCTTCCTGAATGGGAGTATTAAACACTCGATTATCGCCAAATTTCTGCGCCAATGTAGCAGCCTCCCGAAAAACACCTCCCAGCCTTCCTCCTACATCCTGTCCGTACAGCAAACATTCTTTGTGTTTTGCCATAAGTTCCTCTATGGCAAAAAGGGCACAATCGACCATCACAACCCTCTCGGCATCTTTTGGGGAACGCTCCCCTACTTCTTCTAAAACAGGTGTGGGCGCAAAATCATGAGTAAACAAATCCTCCGGTTTGGGATCTTCGGCTTGTAAGGCTTTTTCTAAATCGGCTCGCACCTTGTCAATACAATCGTTTTCTATTTGCTGAATTTCCTTTTTGGTAAATCCGTAGTCTTCCAACAATTTTTGCATTTTTGGGTACGGATCTCGCATACGAGCTTCTTCCAAATCATCTCGATACCATTCCATGCGCACTCCTGAGGTATGGTGGTTTAACAAAGGAACTTTCGCATGTACCAAAAAAGGACGGCGCTCTTTTCGAATAATTTCAATGATATTCTGAATAGTTTGATAACTTTCTTCAAAATTGGTTCCATCGATAGTAACGGCTTCCAACCCATGGAATCCTTTGGCGTATTCAAAAGCATTTTGGGCGCGGGTTTCTTCAGCATTCGCTGAAATATCCCAACCGTTATCTTGCACCAGATATAAAACAGGAAGCTGTTTTAAAGCAGCCATTTGAAAGGCTTCGGCTATTTCGCCTTCGGTAACGGAAGCGTCCCCTAAACTACAAACTACTATTGGCCTTTCTAATGACCCTTCGACTGCGCTCAGGGTGACATCATCAATACCTTCTGCTTCTTTGTACCAAAACCCCATAGCGACTCCGGTAGCAGGGATAGCTTGCATTCCGGTGGCCGAGCTTTGATGCGGAATTTTAGGCTTGTCTTCATCTTTTAAACTGGGGTGCGAATAATAGGTTCTCCCACCCGAAAAAGGATCGTCTCGCTTGGCCAACACTTGAAGCATCAAATCATACGGTTGCATCCCAATAGCCAAAAGCATGGAATCGTCACGATAATAAGGAAAAGCATAATCCTGAGGCTTCAATTGCAGTCCCACTGCGGTTTGAATAACCTCATGACCCCTGGAAGTGGCATGCACATATTTGGAAACCACTTTAAAATTCTCTTCGTATAAAAAGGTCATCGCCTTAGCAGTGCATAGATTGGCGAAGGCTTTTACCAATATCTCTCTATCTAATCTTGTAGCTTTCAAACTTGATTTATTCTCCTTTATCATAGTTCTCTATTCACATCAAACTGTTCCATTTCATCGGCTATTCTTCGTAAAAAAGAACCGGCTAAATACCCATCTACAATTCGGTGATCGAAGGAAAGGGATAGGTACATCATACTTCTAATTTCAATGGAATCTCCACTTTCTCTCTCCATCACTTCTGCACGCTTTTTTATAATTCCCGTAGCTAAAATGGCCGCTTCCGGCTGATTAATTATGGGGGTTCCCATCAAGCTACCAAAAGTCCCCACATTACTTATGGTAAAAGTAGAGCCTTTGGTTTCATCGGCGGTTAATTTCCCTTCTCGGGCCTTAGTAGCAAGTTCATTGGTAATGGCGGCTAATTCCTGCAGCGTTTTTTTATCGGCATTCCGAACCACAGGAACAATTAAGTTTCCCGAAGGCAATGCTGTTGCCATCCCTATGTTGATATCATCTTTTACAATGATGTTTTTACCATCTAACGAAGAATTAATCATAGGATATTCTTTTATTGCTTTAGCAATGCATTCAATAAACAGTGGGGTAAATGTCAATTTTTCGTTGTATTTTTTCTGAAAATTAGACTTTACCTTATTTCTCCAGCTAACCATTTCTGTAAGGTCAGCTTCCACATAAGCAGTTACATGAGGCGAGGTATGTTTACTGAACACCATATGATCTGCAATCATTTGGCGCATACGGTCCATTTCCACCAATTTCCCTTTGCCTTTATCAAATTGTAAATTGGGAACTTTAAATCCGCTGTTATCAGGAATAGGTTGTGCAAATTTGAAGGGTCGTCCTTCTGCAATATACTGCATTACATCGCTCTTCCGAAGTCTTCCGTCATTTCCGGATGCCGGGATTCGGGCTAGTTCTTCATAGCTTATATGATGTTGCTTCGCAATACTTTCCACTAAGGGTGAAATAAATATCCCACCCCCAGCCCCTCCCAGAGGGAGGGGAGAGGTTTTAGTTGTTTTTAAAGCTTTTTGAGACGTCTCGACTGCGCTCGACGGGACAGCTTTTTTCTTTTCTAAAGGTTTACCATTACTATCAATAATGGCAATGGGCGCCCCAATTTGTATAACATCATTGGCTTGGTACAAAAGTTCCACGACTGTACCGGAAATGTTACTAGGCACTTCACTATCTACTTTATCGGTCGCTACTTCCAGCAAAATTTCATCTATTTCAATGGTGTCACCTTCACTTTTCCACCATTTAATAATGGCAGCTTCGGTGATACTTTCGCCTAAGCGCGGCATTTTGAATTCTACTTTCGGCATTAGTTTCTTTTAATTTCTTGCAATGTTTTATAAAAATCCTCTTGTTTGGGCCTTTCCTTCGGAATTTCACGTAAGGGCTCCACTTCCTTTAAGGTTTCAAAGCAGTCTTTGGGCAATTGCTGGTATAATTTTGTTCCTGCCGTTTTCCAAGCGATCATTTCTTCAGTAACCTCTTTAATGGCTTTTGCAGGATTTCCCACAATCAATTGCCTGGCTTCAAATACAGTTTCGGCTTTTACAAAACTCATAGCACCCACAATACATTCATCGCCTATGACGGCATCATCCATAATAACACTGTTCATCCCAATTAAACAATTTCGGCCCAAATTAGCACCGTGAATAACAGCACCGTGCCCCACATGAGCACTTTCTTTTAAGACAATGCTTTTCCCCGGAAACATATGTATGGTACAACTTTCCTGGACATTGACCCCGTCTTCCAAAATAATCTCTCCCCAATCCCCTCGGATCGCGGCACCAGGACCTATATAACAGTTTTTCCCAATAATTACATTACCCGTAACAGCAGCTAGCGGATGCACAAAACTGGATTCGTGAATTACAGGAATATGTCCTTTGAAAGAATAGATCATTATTAACATCCCCCTACCCCCCTTCAAAGGGGGAATTGGTTCTTATTTATACTTTTTTAATGTGTTTTTTGTAAATTCTGAAAGCACTAATCTTCCAGAAATAGCAGCTCTTTCAGCGAGTAGCATATCCCAATCCTCGGTACCTTTCCAAAATATTTTCTTCATTTCGGCCATAGCTTCGGGATTGTAATTACAAAGGTTTTTTGCAAATTTCTGAACGGCTTCATCCAACTCTTCCAACGTATCAAACACCTGATTATACAGTCCTTTTTGCAATGCCCAATCCGCCGAATAAAAAGTATTCGCATCGATGGCAATTTGGCTCATACCACTTACCCCCAACTTTCGCTGTACTGCGGGCCCCACTACAAAGGGGCCAATACCTACGTTTAATTCACTTAATTTAATGGAGGCAAATTTGGTCGCCATACAAAAATCGGTCGCCGAAGCCAAACCTACTCCACCCCCCACGGTCTTTCCTTGTATGCGCCCAATGATAAACTTAGGACACTTGCGCATGGCATTGATGACATTGGCAAAACCACTAAAAAACACTTTCCCGGTTTCAGGGTTAGTAATACTTATTAATTCCTGAAAACTCGCTCCGGCGCAAAAGGTACGATCGCCACCACTTTTCAAAATAACGACTTTTACTTCCTCATTTTCACTGGCATGATCGATATTTTCCACCAAAGAAGCTAGTAAATCTCCAGGCAAACTGTTATGCTCCGGATGGTAAAATTCTATAGTGGAAATACCATTGTGAGTATATTGTTTTACATAAGGCGTTTCCATGAGTTACAGTAAATTAAATTGTTCAAAATGATGATTTAAATGTTTACGTTCCATTAAATACCATTCAAATTTATTGAGCTCTCCAAACACCACATTTTTGGTTTTAGCCTCCGGATGTTCCTTAAAAAACTGAAGATAGGCCTCTCTGGCTTCCATCAACTTTTGCTTTGCTGAAGGCAAATCGGGATGTTTTAATTCCTCCATTTTAGATTTTTCCCGAAGCGGAAAATCATATTCCCGAGGCATTTTATCGTAGTTGTACAAGGTAGCGTGTACTTTTTCGAGAATTTTTTCAGGAGTAGCAATCTCAAAATCTTGAATTTCCCCGGAAGCAATTCTGTAGGTATATTCCAGATGTTCTACCATATGTTGCGGTGTTAAATTGCCCCATTGTGGCTTAGAATTCTCCGAAAGTTTTGAAAGACATTCCTCAATTTTTGAAGTAGTCATTTCCGTAAAAACCGTTTGCTTTTTCTGAACCATCGTTAACACGGTAACAATTGCTACCAATTCATCATCGGCGTCAAAAACTTCCCCATACCATTTTACGATACCGCTGGGTAATTCGGCGCCACGTTGTTCACGATCTATTTTTTGTTTACAAGTAAGTCGAACGTAAATGGTATCATTATGATAAATAGGGCGCAAGAATCTGCAATCTTCCAATCCATAATTTGCAGCAACAGGGCCTTTATTGGGATAGACAAATAATCCGGCGGCGGCAGCTAAAATGAAATAGCCGTGTGCCGTTCGCTTTTCAAAAATACTTCCGTCGAGCGAGGTAATATCGGTATGGGCATAAAAGTGATCCCACGTAAGATTGGCAAAATTGATAATATCGCTATCCGTAATGGTGCGTTTATGCGTTTGCAAGGACATACCCGGTTCAATATCTTCCCAATGATATTGAAAAGGATGTTTTGGGGTTTCTTTATATGCTCCTTTGGGTTGATAAATACCGGTTACCTCTGTTAAGGTAGTAGGCGTTCCTTGCACCGCACAACGTTGCAGATAATGTTTAATACCGCGCAATCCACCCATTTCTTCCCCGCCTCCGGCACGTCCCGGACCTCCATGAATAAGTGTAGGTAACGGTGATCCATGACCCGTACTTTGTTTCGCATTTTCTCGGTTTAGAATAAGGATTCTACCGTGATGAGACGCAGCATTGATGGTGTATTCTTTCGCAATGGCATCATTATACGTTACTATGGAAGAAACCAAAGATCCTTTCCCCATTTGTGAAAGATGAATGGCTTCCTCCAGATTTTTATACGGCATTAAGGTACTTACGGGGCCAAAGGCTTCAGTGATATGTGCTGCTTCATGTTTTAATGGCTGGTCTTCCCGAAGTAATATAGGCTTGAGGAAAGCTCCTTTGGAAGCATCGGCACCCAAAGTCTCCACTTCATCTAAATTTCCATAAACAATATTGGCCGTTTTAGCAATTTTCTGAATCTGTTCTTTTACAGATTCGCATTGTTTTTTATCTACTAATGCACCCATGCGCACTTCCTGAAGGCGAGGGTCGCCAATAGTGACTTTGTCTAGTTCTTTTCCCAAGGCAATTTGAACATCTTCCACCAATTTTTCGGGGACTAAAATCCTTCGGATGGCGGTACATTTCTGCCCCGCTTTCACGGTCATTTCTTTTCGGACTTCTTTGATAAATAGATCAAATTCAGGAGTCCCCGGCACAGCATCTTCTCCTAAAATGGAGGCATTCAAGCTGTCGGCTTCCATGGTAAAGGGCACCGATTCTTCAATTAGTTGCGGATGATTTTTTAAAATTTTTCCGGTACTTGCAGAACCTGTAAAGGTCACCACATCCTGGGATTGCACCGTATCCAAAATTGTTTTAGCCGTTCCGCTAATCAATTGTATGGATCCTTCGGGTAAAATTCCGGAGGCCACAATTTCCTTTACAACGGCTTCGGTAAGATAGGCGGTTTGTGGCGCAGGCAACACAACGGCAGGCATTCCTGCCATCCAGTTTACGGCACACTTTTCCAGCATGCCCCACACCGGGAAATTATAAGCATTAATGTGAACCGCCACCCCTCTTCTGGGTACCATAATATGATGGGCCATAAAACGACCGCCCCGTGATAAATCGATGGGGTCCCCTTCTACATGGTAGGGTTGATTGGGAAACAATTTCCGAAGGGAAGCATTAGCAAATAAATTTCCAAATCCTCCTTCAATATCAATCCAACTGTCAATTTTGGTGGCACCAGTGCGGTAACTCAATTCATAAAAGGCCTCTTTTCGTTTAGTGAGGTACAATGCTAATTTTTTCAGCATTAATCCACGCTCTTGGAAGGTCATTTTACGGAGTGCTTCGCCTTTACCCCTACCGTATTGCAAAGCAGAAGGAATATCGAGCCCTTGTGTAGTTACGTTGGTAAAATGCTCTCCTGTAACTGAATCTAAAATTGGTGTTCCTTCGCCGTCTCCATCCCTCCAATTTCCTAAGATATAATGTTGTGTTTTTGTCATATTCATCTATTACGACCTCTCGACTGCGCTCAAGGTGACTTGATTATAGTTTTACATTCTCAATAATCATGGCATATCCTTGTCCAACCCCCACACACATGGTAATTAAGGCATATTTTTTATTTGTTTGTTGCAATTCTAATGCAGCAGAATATGCAATTCTAGTTCCCGTAACTCCCAATGGATGCCCTATAGCAATAGACCCTCCGTTGGGGTTAATACGCGGATCATCATCTTTTAATCCCCATTCACGTATACAAGCTAAGGCTTGAGATGCAAAGGCTTCATTAAGCTCTATCACATCCATATCTGCCATCGTTAAACCTGCTTTGGCAAGTGCTTTATTACTGGCTTCCACGGGACCAATACCCATAATTCTGGGTTCTACACCTACCACCGCTGAACTCACAATTTTAGCAATAGGGTTTAAGTTATATTTTTTTACGGCTTCTTCGGAAGCAATAATGGTAGCCGCGGCTCCGTCATTCAATCCGGAACTGTTCCCGGCGGTAACGCTACCTTCTTTTTTGAACGCAGGACGTAATTTTGCTAATATTTCAATGGTAGTAGTAGGTTTAATGAATTCATCTTCGGAAAATAATATAGAATCCCCTTTTCGTTGCGGAATTTCCACCGAAATAATTTCTTTAGCCAAACGTCCCTTCTCTTTCGCTTTAGAAGCTTTCATTTGACTGTTAAAAGCAAAAGCGTCCTGATCTTCACGGGAAATGGAATATTTTTCTACCAAATTTTCTGCGGTATTGCCCATGCCATCAGTTCCATACAACTCGTGCATTTTCTGGTTCACAAAGCGCCATCCAAAACTGGAATCGTACATTTTGGCATCGGTTCCAAAGGCAGAAGAGGGTTTGGCAATCACATACGGCCCACGGGTCATATTCTCCACTCCTCCTGCAATAAAGAGGTCACCATCTCCCGCTTTAATGGCACGATTGGCGTGAATGATGGCTGAAAGTCCGCTGCTGCACAGTCTATTGACTGTTTCACCGGGTACGGTGAAAGGCAGTCCTGCCAGCAGCAGCGCCATACGGGCCACATTTCTATTATCTTCACCCGCCTGATTGGCGCATCCTAAAATAACATCATCAAAGGCTTCTTTGGGGATGTTTGGATTGCGTTTAACGATTTCTGCAATGACAATTGCCGCTAAATCATCGGTGCGGACGGTGCCCAAAGTACCTTGATAACTTCCTATGGGTGTTCTAATTCCGTCTATGATAAAAGATTCTTTCATTTATATACTATTTCAAATAGGGAAAACATCCCCCTAACCCCCTTCAAAGGGGGAATTATTTTTCTATTCTGTCCATTCTTTTTGAGTTCGATATACAACACCCTTAAAAAGTGCCACTAACTCGTCGCCTCTTTTTACTTCAATTACGTTAAAACCCAGTTTATTATTTACTTTTTCAATCACACTTTCGGCTACCAAAATATCACCTTCTTCCAACGCTTCAATATGATTAATGGACGTTTCGATTGACACAGCGTACCTTCCGTGGGTATTAGCCGCAAATCCGAAAGCTGTATCTGCCAGAGAATAACTAATTCCGCCGTGTGCTTTATACATACTATTCAGCATATCTTTGCGAACCGTCATTGCCACTTTGCATCGTCCAACTTCACATTCTAAAATTTCAATGCCCAGCCATTGGCTAAAGGCATCTTGTGATAACATTTTATGTGGAATTTGTTCTCCTTTCATCTAAAAGAAGGTTTTACTTTCTACACTCATTTTCCTAAGCAAAGGGGAACATCGATAACGGTCCTCACGATAGGTTTCATACAAATTATCCATTTGTTGCACACACCAATCGATTCCCTTTTCATCGGCCCAGGCCAATAAGCCTTTAGGGTAATTAACTCCTTTGGTCATGGCATTATCAATATCTTCTGCGGAGGCGATGTTCCAAAACAGGGCATCGGCTGCTTCATTGATGAGCATTACTAAAATTCGGTTGAAGATAACTTTAGAAAGAGACGTCTCGACTGCGCTCGACGAGACAGTCTCAATTTCTTCTCTATTTCCGTTTTGATCATAATTGTAATACCCTTTCCCAGATTTTCTTCCTAACCAACCAGCTTCGCTGTAGCGCTTTTGGGTAAATGAGGGCTTGTAGCGCGGATCGTAATAAAAAGCTTCAAAAACTGTTTCGGTAACGGTATAGTTTACATCGTTCCCAATAAAATCCATGAGTTCGAAAGGCCCCATACGAAATCCTCCCATATCTTTCATAGCAGTATCAATTTCAGAAAAAGAAGCGATTCCTTCTTCATAAATTCGAAGGGCTTCCCCATAAAATGGGCGTGCCACTCTATTCACGATAAAACCTGGGGTGTCTTTGGCAATCGCAACTGTTTTTCCCCAATTTTTAATGGTTTTTGAAGCTGTTTCCAATACTGCTCCTGAAGTTTGAATGGCAGGTACTACCTCCACCAATTGCATCAAAGGCGCCGGATTAAAAAAATGAATCCCTATACATCGTTCCGGTTTCTGAAGTGATGAAGCAATGGATGCTACCGATAATGAAGAAGTGTTTGTTGCAATAATACAGTCTTCAGAAACATAGCTTTCCAATTCTTGAAAAACCTTTTGTTTTATTTCCAGATTTTCAATAATCGCCTCGATAACCAATTGCGAATCTGCTAATTCCTTTAAAGAATTTACATAGGATATATTTCCTTCGATTCTGCTTTTTTCAGCAGTATCAATCTTGCCTTTTTCAATGAGTCTATTTAATATGTTGGCTAAAGCATTTTTGGCTTTTTCCAAAGCCGATTCATTGGTATCGAATAATTTTACCTTACAATCGCCTGTGGCAGCCACTTGCGCAATGCCGCTTCCCATGGTTCCTGCTCCTATAATTCCTATTTTTGATATTTTTTCCATATACAGACCCCTCGACTACGCTCGGGGAGACATTTTATTTTCCTTTAAAATTAGGGGTTCTTTTTTCAACAAAGGCAGTAACCCCTTCGGCATAATCATCACTTTGTGCTGCTTCTATTTGTAACTTTCCTTCCAAATCCAATTGCTCATCTAAGTTGCTTACCATTGATTGGTTAAGCAAACGTTTTGTCATTCCCAAGGCTTTGGTTGGCATTTTGGAAAGTGTAGCGGCAATTTTTTGAAATTCATTTTCAAATTCTTCCGAAGAAATTACTTTATATACCATCCCCAGCTTTTCAGCATCACTAGCCGAAACCTTATCTCCCAACATCATGAGTGCCGAAGCTTTCTGAAAACCAATCAGTCGTGGTAAAAAGAAGGTTCCGCCGCTATCTGGAATCAACCCTATTTTACTGAATGCCTGAATAAAACTAGCATATTCTGAAGCAATGACCACATCGCAAGCCAAGGCAATATTAGCACCGGCACCAGCAGCTACACCATTTACCGCAGCAATAATAGGTTTTTCAATGGAGCGGATTCGAGCGATTATGGGATTATAATGTTCATCCAAAATTTTTTTGAATCCGGGATTTAATTCCGGTGTGGTTACCTCTTTCAAATCTTGCCCTGCGCAAAAAGCTTTTCCGTTACCTGTAATGACAATCGCCCTAACCTGGGAATTGGATTCAGCTGCATCCAACTCTTTTTGAAGGAGCAACGCCATTTCACGGTTAAAGCTATTAAAGACTTCGGGTCTGTTTAATTTAAGTGTTGCTACATTATTCTCAATAGAGGCTTCTATACTTTTCATCTTTTTATTTTAAACATTTAAAATAGTCGAAAGGTTCATGGCAATCCTCACATTGAAATAATGCTTTACAGGCGGTAGATCCAAACTGACTTACCAAATGGGTATTTCTGCTTCCACATTGAGGGCACTTCACTAACTTTTCATTTCCCAGTAAAACTGCTTTATCATGAGTTCCCGATAGTGGTCGAGCAATTCCGTACGCTTCCATTTTTTTGAGTCCTGCTTCACTTATCCAATCGGTACTCCAAGCTGGAGAAAGGATTAATTCTACAACCGCATTTTTCCCTATTTCTGAAAAGGCTTTCCGTAAATCATCGCTAATCACATCCATAGCAGGGCAACCCGAATAAGTTGGTGTTAGTTTTATTTTTACGACCCCCTCTTCCTCAACCGCTTCCCGAATAACACCCAAATCCAATACGGAAAGCACCGGAATTTCGGGATCGGAAACTGCCTCCAGAATAGGGATTAAGTGCTTTTCGATATGTGTTTTTTCTAAAACCATTTTGTGAGACCTCTCGACTGCGCTCGAGGTGACATTCTTATTTGTTTACCAATTCATATTAGGATATGTGCGTTGCATATATTGCAGGTCTGCCAGAAGATACCCCATATGTTCTGAGTGAATTCCCTGTTTTCCTCCTTTTTGAAAGAAGGGATTTTCCGGAATTGTTAGCGTTGCTTCTTTAAAAACCTCAGCAACTTCCTCTTGATATTTCGATTTTAATTCTGAAAGATTTACACCAACACCTTCATCTATGGCCAATGTATCTGTTTTGGTTATTTCAAAAAGTTCCTGAGTATAAGGCCATAAAT
The DNA here is from genome assembly GCA_020435805.1 of Flavobacteriaceae bacterium. Lineage (GTDB taxonomy): Bacteria > Bacteroidota > Bacteroidia > Flavobacteriales > Flavobacteriaceae > Halomarinibacterium. Next base: position 1,059 of record JAGQZA010000001.1, on the reverse strand, counting down.
CATGTACCGCTTCTTGAATTTTTTTGTGACTTTCGGAAGTACCATCGCCAAGGCGTTTCACCCAATCTCCCGAAAATCGTTTATGATAGCTAACTTCCTTTATTGCTTTTTTGGCAATAGCCGAAAGTGTTTCATCCTTACTTTGTTGAAGCTGTTCCACAAACAAATAATGAAACACATCGAACAAAAACTGTCGGGCAATCACATACCCAAAATGCGTATTGGGTTGCTCTACTAAAAGCGCATTTTTGTATTCTCGTTCGGTTCTTAAAAAGGCTACATCGTCTTCGGTTTTGTGATTTTCAGAAAGTGTTGCAGCGTACTGATAATAACTTCTTGTTTGCCCAAATAAATCCAAGGCTATATTGGTTAACGCAATATCGGTTTCCAAATTAGGGCCGTGACCACAAAGTTCTCCCAGCCGCTGACCAAGAATTAAATTATTGTCTGCAATTCCTAAAATGTAATTATATAACTGTTCGTTGCTCATTATCAATTTTTTTATTTATCTAAAACCTTTCGACTGCGCTCAAGGAGACAAATAATTATCACATATGTTTTACTTCGTCGGGAAGGTTATAAAAAGTAGGATGGCGATACACTTTGTCTTTTGCAGGTTCAAAAAGTTCGCCATTCTCTGCCGGGTTGGAAGCCGTAATATATTTACTCTCTACTACCCAAATACTCACGCCTTCATTACGGCGGGTATAGACATCGCGAGCATTTTCAAGAGCCATTTCTGCATCCGCAGCGTGAAGGCTTCCAAAATGGCGGTGTTCCAATCCGTTTTTACTTCGTACAAATACTTCCCAAAGGGGCCAGTTTTTTTTCATATTTCTATTTTTAAAAGGTGAGAGACATCCCCCTAACCCTCCCGAAATAAATTCGGGACAAGCTCTTCAAAGGGGGAATTTATCCTACTTTTTTAAGTTTCTTATTTTCTTGTTTTTCAGCATAGGTCATGGCGGCATCACGTACCCATGCACCTTCTTCCCAAGCATCTATACGTGCTTTTATTCGTTCTTTATTGCAAGGCCCATGACCTTTGACCACCTGCCA
>JAGQZA010000019.1 GCA_020435805.1 Flavobacteriaceae bacterium | reverse complement strand
ATTCGGGGATTTTCAAAAAGGCTTCGCCATTTTTATTTGAAAGACCATAGTTGAATAGTTTTATATTTTGAATACCTGCCGTATTCAATTTAAGCACATCACAGGCCAATAGATTAGGCTCGAAAGCATATACCTGTTTAAAATGTTTTGAAAATTGAAGGGTATGGTTTCCAATATTTGCACCTACGTCTAAGATGGAATGCTCTTCGGTAGGAAAATCCAAACAGTTAAGCATAATATTGATATTGCCTTTTTCATATAAACCGAAAGCATAAATTTCTTCCCCAATAAAGTCTTTCGTATAAACGAGCATTTTTGGATATTCTCTATGGTATTTCCGAAGTTTTGCTAAAAAAAACCGGGTGATGTTACTTAAAAGGTAATAAATCAAAATATGTTTAGATTTTATACTACTTAATTGTTAAGCAATATACTAAGATTACGGTTATTTTAATGGTGGTTTTTATGAGTTATGCACCTTAAAGGTTGTAATAGTTTTAATATCTTGCAACACATTATTGAGACAATAATCTTATTGAATAATAAGCTATTGTAATTACTTCTTTTAAAAAAAATGGGACAAGGAAAAGGTATTTTAAAAAACACCCTTATTTATGCTATTGGTAATTTTGGATCCAAACTGCTTGTATTTCTGCTTCTTCCTCTGTATTCGTTTTATTTGACAAAAGATGAATTTGGAATTTATGATTTAATTATTGTAACCATTAATCTTTTGGTGCCGATAATTACCCTGCAAGCTCCGGAATCTGTGTATCGGTGGTTGATTGAAGCAAAAGATAATGTGCATCAACAAGGAAAAATTATTTTTAATGGCCTTATAATCGTTACCCTAGTTGCACTTGGCTTTTTTGCTATTTTTTATGTTGCAACCTTCTTTTTCAACTTTCAATATACTTGGTATTTTGCACTTTTGTTGCTATTTAGTTGTTATGTTCCTTTTTTTCAGAAAGTACTTAGAGGCTTAGGTAAAACAAAAGAGTTTGCGGTATCTGGGCTTATTTACACGTCTCTCTTTTTAGTATTTACTTTGTTCTTTGTTTTTTATCTCGACTTAGGAATTGCCAGCCTTTTATTAGCGGCTATTATTGCTAGTTTTTTAGTAATTCTTTATCTACTAAAAAATATTAACGTTGGGAAAGTTTTTGCAAGAAACAATTTTGAATATCCCCTAGTACAAGAAATGGTAAAATATTCGGCCCCGCTTGTACCCAATTCTATAAGCTGGTGGCTTATTAATGCGTCTGATAAGTATTTAATTTTATTGCTTTTGAACGTTGAATCTAACGGAATCTATGCCGTTTCTACAAGATTCCCCGCCATAGTTACTTTAGTAAATTCTATATTTCTTCTGGCTTGGCAAGATCATAGTATAAATGCAGAAGATGATAAAAAGTCTGTTCAATTTATATCCCGCCTATTTAATGTGTATGTTACTTTCGAATTGAGTTTGGTCATTTTCCTTATATCTATTTCCTATTTTTTAATCAAATTTTTCATAGACCCCGCCTATATTGAATCTTGGAAGTATATTCCGCTTTTATTTTTAGGAGTGGCGTTTCAGGCATTTTCAGCTTATTTTGGAGTGCTTTTTCAGAAGGCAAAACAAACCAAAGGTATTTTTGTTTCATCTTTTATAGGGGGTATTGTCAATTTTTCAATTAGTTTACTTCTGTTAGATAAAATTGGCCTTTATGCCCCTGCAATAGGAACTTTTATAAGCTTTTTGCTGGTGTATCTTTATAGAAGAAAACTTTCCAGTAAATTTTACACGGTAGAGACAAACAATTTGAAATTTATTTTGCTTACACTTATCGCTATAGGTTTTATAGCGTTAGGAAGCTTTAATATATTTTGGTTAAACCTTTTATTAATAGTTATTGCTTCGGTGATGTTTGTGGGTTTAAATTAGAAGTTGATGAATGATTTGAAACAACTTCTTTTAGAACGATTTAATTCCCCGCAAAAAAACAAAGAAACAAGTTGATGCAATGAAAAAGGTTTTAATAATAAATGAGGGGTATAGTGATAATTTTGGCGACCAAGCCATAAAAAAGGCTATGGTTTCTTTGTTTCAAGACCGTCGCTTTGAAGCCGATTTTCTATACTTTTCTAAACCTTCCGTCCAACATTTGCCAAGCTATAGGTATGCCAATCATGTTACCAAAGGGGCATCAAAACCCTCTAAGTTAAAGGGACTGTTATATGTTTTATATTGGTTGCGCATCAATAAAAACATAGTTGCTTCCAAGCTTAAAGAAAATCAGTATGATATGGTTGTATTTGGGGGCGGACAGCTTATTAATACCTCAGGAAAAATCTACCCTAGTGCTTTTGCAACATCGCTTTTTTGGATAACAAAGTTTATAAAGAAGCATTCAAATGCTGCTGTGTATTTAATAGCTGTTGGTTGTGCAAATAAGTTTGGTTATATAGAGCAGTATCTATATAAAAAGGCAATAAAAAAAATAGATTCTATTTGGGTGCGCGATAATTTTTCAAATTTGGCATTGCAAGAAAAATTTTATCGAAAAGCAGAAGTAATGCCGGATATTGCGTTTTATAAAACCAAATCCCATTGCCTTTCGGAAGATAAAAAAGAAAATATTGCCTTATTGGGCATTACCAGTTTTCAGGAAGTATTTTTAAAATATAATAAAGAAAACCCTGTAACAAGGGAAGGTTATTACGATCAGCTATTTCTTAAAGTTCAAGAGTACCAAAAAAAAGGATACCATCTCTTGCTTTTTTACACCACCTTAACAGATGCTGCAGAGTGCAAGATTTTTCAACAATATGTTGCAGAAAAGCACCATCTTAAAATAAATAATGCTGAAATTGAAAACATACAGGATCTTGAGAATTATTTACTAAAAGCGAATGTGGTTTTTTCAGCGAGAATGCACGCATTAATTTTGGGAATGAAATACCGTTGCCATGTTGAGCCTTATTTAATTTCAGAAAAATTGAAATCTTTTAATGCAGATTATATTCAATCTGATAAAACAATTTCTGAATTAAGTGATGACATTGAGAATACCCTTAAACTCCTTTTGAATAATGAATAACCGAGTAGTAACCATTATACCAAGTTTATACGATGGAGGAGCCGAAAAATTTGCTGCAGATTTAAGTTTTGGCATTTCGGAAGAAAATGAGCTACTAACTTTAATCTATAATACAACAGAAGAAACATACCCCCATTCGGGAAAATTGATAGACCTACAAGTTGCAGAAACAAATGGGGTGCTTAAAAAAATAAAAAGACAGTTTTCTATAAAAAAGAAAATAAAAGCATTTAAAGAAAAGAACTCCTTTCATGTTTCTATTAGCCACATGCTCATGGCTAATATGCTGAATCTCTTAACTAAAAAAAATGAAAAAACTATTTGTGTCATCCATGGAGAATGGAGTATTAAATCTGGAAAAGGAAGATTTATCGATTATTTTATAAAAAGGATTTACCGTAGGGCCGATATGATTATTTCGGTATCCCATTTTATTAAACAACGATTTGATGAATATTATTCGTTGCAAGTGCCTCATCAAGTTATCTATGCAGGGATTGATATTGACGCAGTAGAAGAGCAAGCAACTAAAAAACTGGATATTAACTTGCCAACTACTTATATTGTTTATGTAGCGGGGTTTCGTCCTGTAAAAAATCACATAAAACTGCTAAACCAACTGGAAGCTTATCTCAAAGAGGAAGATATTTCGTTAGTTTTATTAGGGGATGGCCCTTTGCGTAATGCCATTGAAAAAGAGATTTGTAAGCTTGGGTTGCAAGAAAAAGTACTGGTTTTAGGAAACATGAGTAATCCATACCCAGTAATAAAAAAGGCAAAGGCTTCGGTTCTTTATTCTTCGTCAGAATCATTTAGTTTGGTAGTCGTAGAATCAATGGCACTGGGTGTTCCGGTTATTGCAACAGATTGTGGTGGGCCAAGGGAAATACTGCTATTTAATAATGAAGAAGAGGTACCATTGCCTTTTCGAAATGATTTTGGGATTCTTATTGAAAACCCTGAAAAAACCAATACATGTAATTTATCTTCTGAAATTGATTTTTTGCTAAAGAACAAAGATGTATGGGAGAATATTTCAGAAAATGGTAAAAAGAGAAGTAAAGCTTTTAGTATAAAAAAAGCAACAGAGGCTTATAATCATCTTATTTCAACTATTATAGCGAGCTAATGGTTTCTGTTATTATTCCACTATATAATAAAGCGCAATACATTACTCAATCCATGGAGAGTGTTTTAAAGCAGTCTTTTACTGATTTTGAGCTAATTGTTGTGAATGATGGAAGCGATGATAATTCTCTTGACTTAATTTCGAGTTATTCAGATAAAAGGATTAAAATCTATACTACTGAACATAAAGGGGTTTCCCATGCCCGTAATTTTGGTCTTGAAAAGTCGTGCTTTAATTGGGTTTCTTTTTTAGATGCAGATGATTGGTGGCATCCCGATTTTTTATCTGAAATTTTGAAGCAACGTGCTCATTATCCTAATGATACGGTCTTTGTTACCGGGAGAACCCATGTTTTTTCAACTAAAAATTGGAGATATTCTGCCATTGGTATTCCTCAAGATGGGGATTGCAAAAAGATTAATTATTTTAAAACTATTAGCACTTCATTACCGCCTATAAACTGTTCAAATGCTGTTGTTCTAAAGGAAGAAATTCTTAGTCATGGTGGCTTCAAAGTACGTCAAAAAAAACACGAAGATCATGATTTATGGTCTAGAATATGTGTTGAAAGGGAATTAGTTTTTTTGAATAAAAACTTATCCTTTTATAGAAATACCGATAAAAACTCTGCTTCAAATAAATTTTATCATCCAGATGATTTTTGTAGTTTTCTAGATACATTAATCAGTATTAAGGGTACATTATCCAAAGATGGTAGTACCTATTTTCAGAAGTATTGCAATAGGTTTGTTTTGGTAAATTATATAAAGTACTACGCTAAATACAGTAAAGAAGAAGATAAAAAAGTTTTGGTTCGGGCTGGAAAGCTGCTTCATGGGAAGCATCTGCTCCTGTTGCAAGTATTAGCAAAACTGCCCTACAAGAAGACCTATGTTTTTTTTAAAATTTTCAAGCCCCATGGAAGCTAAAAAAGTAAATCTTTTTCTGGTAGGTGCCATGAAAGCGGGTACTACATTTTTTTCAGAATTATTGGAGCAGCACCCTCAAATTTACGCATCGCCTATTAAAGAGCCTCATTTTTTTGTAAAAGACTTATCTTCAAGATTTTACCAACCCTCAAAATTTTTTGAACTAGAACGATACTTAACAGAAGATTTTCCAAAGCCGTTACATATTACAAAAATTGAAACCCTACAACAGTATCAAAAGGCATATAGCTTAGCAACTCATGAAAAATTTTTACTCGATGCCAGTACTTGTTATCTTCAAGCGCCGGAAGCTGCAAAATTAATTTTTGAATATAATCCAGAGGCAAAAATTGTGATTATAGTTAGAGACCCGTTAAAAAGAGCGATTTCAGATTATCAAATGAATTTTTCGCTGGGTAGATTAAATGCATCTTTTACGGAAATTATGGAGAAAGAAATTAAATTATACGAAGAGGGTACATTATCTTGGGAGAGCTATCTCGCCATGAGTTTTTATGATGAATCGATTAAACGTTACAAAGCTTTATTCGGTAAAAATGTAAAAGTAATTTCTTTTGAAAAGCTTGTGAAAAATCCTATGGAAGAAACCCAAGCTGTTTTTTCCTTTTTGGGTTTAGAACAAATAGGGGTAAATGCACAATTTAAAAAGAATGAAACTAGGCATTTGAGAGGGCAATTATTATTTTATAGGCTGAAACAATTGGGGTTAAAAGATTATTTTTCAAAAATAGTGGGGCAGAAAACAAGACAGTTTATTTTTAAGATGGTTTCTTCCAACAAGAAAAAAGAAATAGCTTTGAGTTCTAACTTGAACGAAAAAATAAAAATCATTTTTTCACAGAAATCAACGTATGACCCTTCTTGACATTACAATAACTATTATACTTATTCTTATTGGGCTTAATCTAGGTAAGCTTTATAGAGGATTTGATAAAAGAGAGCAGAAGTGGTTAAGACTGCTTTTTTTGTTTCATTTAGGGATCACCGTTGTTTTTAGTTTTTATATTAGTTCAAATGGGGGAGATGCCATTAAGTACTGGAATTTACCAAAACTTGCTACTTTTCAAGAAGTCTGGAATTTAGTAGTTACAAGGCGCGCTTCCAGTTTTATATACTTTATAAATTATTTTCCTTCAAATGTATTATCGCTTTCCTTTTTCACAGGAAATTTAATTTATTCCGTTGTTGGCTTTTTGGGTTTTGTTTATATCTTCAAAATTGTAAAACAATTGTTTATAGATTACGATAGTTTATTAAAGGTTAAATTTTTTGGAGTTCCTCTTTTTCCATGGATTTTATTTTTGCCTAACCTGCATTTTTGGTCTTCGGGGATTGGTAAGGATGCTATTTTGTTTTTTTGTTGCATTGCCTTTTTCTATGGGTTTTTAAATTTAAAAAAGCGTTTCAAATTATTGCTTGTAGTTAGTTTATTAACCTTAATTATAAGACCCCATATAGCCGTTTTTCTATTTGGGGCAATTACCGTTGCGTATTTAATAGATGGGAGACTTAAAGGATACCAAAAACTATTTTTCTTCCTTGTTTTTCTGGTGGGACTATTTACCATGGCAGATTATTTACTCGTATTTATTCAAATTGAAAATTTTGAGATTACTACCCTTGAAAATTTTGCAAATAATAGAGCGTTAGACCTTAGTAAAGGAAGAACAGAATCTAGCATAGATGTATCAAGCTACCCCTTTATTTTAAAGGTGTTTACATTTTTATATCGCCCTTTATTTTTTGATATTATTGGGGTATTGGCAATTTTATCGTCTATTGAAAACCTAATCCTCATCCTTTTTACATTAAAGATAATTTTTAGCAAACCCTTTTTGGGCTTTAAAAAGGGACATTTTGTTACAAAAGCAATGCCTATCTTTTTTTTGATCGGGACTTTATCTTTTTCACTTATTTTAGGAAACCTTGGTATAATGTTGCGACAGAAAAATATGCTGTTCCCTATATTTATTGTATTTGGGCTTTGGGTAATTTATAGTAATTCAAAATATACATTGGATGAAGATAGTAATCGTAATTAATAGTTTAGCCACCGGAGGTGCTGAAAAATTAGTTTTAGATACAATTCCAAAATTTATTGAAAGAGGAATTACAGTAGAGCTGCTTTTATTGAATGGAACCGAACATCCGTTTTTAACAAAAATGAAAGAAGAAAAGCAATGTTCAATAAGTGTTCTTTCAAACGGCAGTGTTTACAATCCCTTTTTAATTTTTAAAATTATTCCTTTTTTAAAGAAAAATTCACTGGTGCACGTACACCTATTTCCGGCAATATATTGGGTCGTTTTTGCAAAGGTTATTTCATTTTCAAAATGCAAACTATTTTTAACTGAACATAACACAACCAACAGAAGAAAAGGGATTTTTTTTGCATTCATGGATAAAAGGGTGTACCGTAAATATGAAAAGCTAATTGCTATTACCGATGAAATAAATGAAATACTGAAAAATAAGTTTCGGTTCCAGAGCAGTAAGTTCGTAAAAATACATAATGGGGTCGATCTGCAAAAAATTCAGAATGCAATACCAGCCAATAAAGAAGATTTTGGGCTTAAAATGTCAGATAAAGTTATTATTCAAGTTTCAAGTTTTACACCTCAAAAAGACCAACAAACGCTTATTAAGGCAATAAATAAACTACCTTCTCACATTCATTTGTTATTAGTAGGGGACGGGCCAAGTAAAACCAATTGTATTACCTTGGCCGAAAAACTAAAAATTAAAGACAGAGTTCATTTTTTGGGGCTGCGCATGGATGTGCCCAATTTGCTTAAAATGGCAGACATTGTAGTACTCTCTTCACATTTTGAAGGGCTATCTTTAGCTAGCATTGAAGGCATGATATCAGGAAAACCCTTTGTTGCATCAAGAGTTCCGGGGTTGCAAAATTTAGTTGAAGGAGCCGGTATTTTAGTTGAAGAAAATAACGATGCCCATTTAGCCGAAGAAATACAGCATCTTTTAAACGACACTTTGTATTATTCACAAAAGGTAACTAATTGCCAAGAAAGAGCTAAGGAATTTGGATTAGAAAAAATGGTTACAAATTATATTTCACTTTATAATCAAGTATGGGAAAGCCAAAATTAATTCGCGTGACTACAGTACCGCTTTCCCTGGAAAAGTTGTTGGAAGGGCAATTGGGCTTTATGAAAAATCATTTTGATGTTATTGCCGTAAGCTCAGACAAAAACCGATTGGCTTTATATGCTAAAAATGAAGGGGTGCGGCATTATTCAGTAAATCTTACTCGTAAAATAACTCCCCTCAGAGATATTGCTGTGTTAATTAAAATGTATCGTTTTTTCCGAAAAGAAAAACCTCAAATTGTTCATACTCATACCCCAAAAGCAGGTATTGTTGGAATGATGGCGGCTTGGTTTGCACGCGTGCCTATTAGGCTTCATACAGTTGCCGGATTGCCTTTAATGGAAACCCAAGGTCTTAAAAAGAAACTACTGGTTATTATTGAAAAATTAACATATCGCTTTGCCAATAAAGTATATCCAAATTCGTATGGATTAAAGGATTATATTGTTGAAAATAAATTCTGTTCTGCAAAGAAACTTTGTGTATTAGGCAAAGGCAGCTCAAATGGAATTGATGTAAAGTATTTTTCAATGGAAGGATATAATACTCTTTTTCAAAAAGAGTTTAAAGAAAAAATGGGGATACTAAAGGATGATTTTGTTTTTATTTTTGTGGGAAGGATTGTGAAAGATAAGGGAATAGTCGAGTTTATTGACGCTTTTACTTCAATTCAAAGTACCACTATAAGTTTGTTGTTGGTGGGGCCTTTTGAGGAAGATCTCGACCCTTTGCCATTAGCTACATTGCAAACTATTAAAACTCATTCAAAAATAGTACATGTTGGCTACCAGCAAGATGTAAGGCCCTTTTTTGCAATTAGCAATGCGCTTGTTTTTCCAAGTTATCGAGAAGGTTTTCCCAATGTTGTTCTGCAGGCATTGGCTATGGGGTTGCCGGCCATTGTAAGTGATATTAATGGATGTAATGAAATTATTACCAATAACGTAAATGGGCTCATAATACCTAAGAAAGACACACATGCTCTTGCAAATGCAATGCAGGTATTTTTGGGAGATTCAAAAACTTATCAAGATTTGGCAAAAAACACGAGAAATTCAATTGTCGAAAATTATGAAAGGAGTAAGTACTGGAGCCATTTATTAGCGGAGTATGAAGCCTTATTATTTCAAAATTAACTGTACCCATGTATGTAAGATTAATAAAACCATTTTTTGATAGGATTTTTGCTGTGATTGGTTTTTTGATTCTAAGTCCAATATTTATTTTTTGTACCCTATTTCTATTTCTTGCAAATCATGGGTCTCCTTTCTTTTTTCAGAAACGACCGGGGAAAAACGAAAAGATTTTTACCATTATCAAGTTTAAAACCATGAACGATAAAAAAGATTCGGAAGGGAATTTACTTTCAGATTCCGAACGATTAACTACTGTCGGTAAATTTATTCGCAAGACATCTTTAGATGAAATCCCCCAGTTGCTAAACGTTATCGTTGGCGACATGAGCTTTGTTGGGCCAAGACCACTATTGCCTCGATATTTGCCTTTATATAATTCGTTTCAGAAACAAAGACACCATGTAAAGCCCGGAATTACCGGTTGGGCACAGGTAAATGGGAGAAATGCGATCTCTTGGGACGAAAAATTTGAAAAAGACATTTACTATGTGAATAATTGTAGTTTTCTTTTGGATTGTAAAATCATTTTAAAAACCTTTGCAAAGGTCTTTAAAAGTGAAGGCATTACCGATGCTAAAACCGAAACCGTTTCTTATTTTGAAGGGAATGAATAACAAAGCAAAACTCTATACTTCAATTATTAGATCCAACAGTGCCTATAAAGCGTATTTAGTTGATAAAAAGTACATTCAAGCATTGAGAATTTTCTCAGCAAACAAAGAGGTTTATAGACTTTTAGAAGCGTGTATTTATGAACCGAATAATGTAGCTGTTGACCTATATATAAACTATATCTTTCATCTGGAAGATTGGTTTCATCAATTTAGGGCTTTAGAAGAAGAATTAAAACCAAAATTAGATACCGGTTTTGTTTTTGAAAGAATGGAATGGTCACTTCCTTATCCATCAAATTTTATTGAAAATTTAAAAGAAAAGCTATGAGATACGCCTATGCCGGGGATAGACAAATTTCAGTAAACATATTGCGATTTTTAATTGAGAGAGGGCATAAGCCTTTAACGTTATTTGTGGTTGAAGGAGATAGTAATAGTCATTCAGAGAATTTAATCGACATTTCGGGATTGGATGATGCTTCTGTCTTTACAGGACAAAAATTTAAAGAACAACAAAACATTGAAAAGTTAAAACGATTAGAATTGGATTACATATTCGGAATTCACTTTCCGTATATAATCCCAGAGCAAGTTTTGGAACTGCCTAAAATTGGCTTTTTGAATTTGCATCCGGCATTTTTACCGTTTAACAAAGGGTGGAATACACCTTCTTGGGCAATTTTGGAAAAAACACCCTATGGAGCAACCCTTCATTTTATGGCAAAAGAATTGGATGCGGGAGCTATTATTCATCAAAAAGAAATTGAAATATTGCCAAACGAAACCGCTCATACATTATATGAGCGTACATTAAAATTAGAAGAAGAAATTTTTATTGAGGCTTTTCCCAAATTAGAAAAATTGAATCCCGATCGAAAAGCACAAACCGAAAAGGGAACGTCGCATAGTAAAAAGGATTTACAAAAAGTTCAAAAAATTAATCTTGATGAAACGGTAAGCTTTCAAGAAGCTATTGATAAAATACGAGCATTAACCACAAACTCAATAGAAGAGGCTGCGTATTTTGAAGTAGGAAAAGACAAATATGCCGTTCAATTAGTGATAAAGAAAATAGCCCGTGAAACCTAAAATCTACCTTTCTTCCCCTCATATGGGAGATACCGAGCAAGCTTATGTAAAAGAAGCGTTTGATAGTAATTGGGTGGCTCCCTTAGGGGCGAATGTAACCAATTTTGAAGTTGCCCTCGAAAACTACTTAGGCAATAATACGTATGTTGCCGCCTTAAGTTCAGGCACTGCAGCCTTGCATTTGGCTTTAATTTTAGTAGGGGTACAATGGGGTGACGAAGTATTATGTCAAAGCATGACGTTTTCAGCATCTGCAAACCCTATTGTCTATCAAGGAGCAACCCCCATTTTTGTGGATAGTGAAAAAGATACGTGGAATATTTGTCCGTCTGCCCTCGAAAGTGCTATAAAAGATAGAATTTCTAAAGGGAAAAAACCCAAAGCAATTATTGCCGTTCATTTATATGGAATGCCTTTTAATGTTGAGGCTTTGCGCCTTATTTCGAATAAATACGAAATCCCTATCATTGAAGACAGTGCCGAAGCCCTTGGAAGTACATACAAAGGTCAAAAATGCGGAACTTTTGGGGATATTTCTGTACTTTCTTTTAACGGAAACAAAATTATAACTACCTCTGGAGGAGGTGCATTGGTTTCAAAATCTGAAGCAATAAAGCAGAAAGCTGTTTTTTTAGCCACACAAGCTCGTGATGAAGCACCTCATTATCAGCATTCAGAAATTGGATACAATTATCGGTTAAGTAATATTTGCGCAGGAATTGGACGTGGCCAAATGGAAGTACTTGACCAACGAGTTATTTCAAGAAGAAAAAATCATCATTTTTACAAACAGGTATTCTCCAATTTTGAAGGTATTACCGTTTTTGAAGAACCTAGCACCGATTACTATTCAAATCATTGGTTGAGTTGTATTTTAATAGATTCCAATGCAGCAAAGTTTACCCCAGAACAACTTCGGGAAGCACTGGAAAATGAAAATATAGAATCTCGCCCCCTCTGGAAACCGATGCACCTACAACCTGTTTTCAAAGACGCACTGTATTATGGAGGAGTTATCTCCGAAACTCTTTTTCAAGACGGGTTATGCCTGCCTTCGGGTTCAAATCTAACCCATGAAGATTTGGAAAGGATTAACAGTGTAATTCAAAAATTAGCTTAGAGAATATGTATATTTGCACTGCTATTGTTTTGATAATTTGAAAAAGAAAGTGCCTATATTCCAGAGCCTTTACAGTGGTGATAATAAACTAAAACTTCTTGACCAACGCTATTTGCCAAGATGGATAGTGGTGTTATTAGATACGCTTATTGCCATAGTCTCATTTATTACGGTCATTTTTATTTTAAGGGGTACTCCCATTAAATTTCACGAAATTCTTTCCATTCAGCAACAAGGGTTAGTGATTGTTGCCGTAACACTTTGCTCTTTTTTGTTTTTAAGACCTATTCGGGGATTATTCGTCATTCAACCTTTACCGATATTACCAAACTTGCCTTTTCTTCCGTATTGACTTTTTTAACCCTTGGTGCTTTTAATTTTGGATATGAAATAACAAAAGGGGAAAAGATTTTTTTAAATACTTCTTTAATTCTTTACATGCTGCTCTCATTTGCAGCCATGTTGTTGTTTCGCATTATCGTAAAAGAAACATACCAATATTTGCGAGGGTTTTCCTCCGGTTTATCTAAAAAGAAAGTGGCTATTGTGGGAGTTCATGACGATACAATTTCTTTAGGAAAAGCCATTACTACCGAATCTACACTCCCGTTTAAATTAGTAGGATTTGTTACACAAAACATAGAGTCTAAGCGATATAAAATTGTAGGGAAACCTGTTTTTCCAATTAAAACAAGCTTTAAAGAAACTTTAGAGCAGTTACATATTGACGGGGTGCTTATTGTAAGTGACTCATTAAACGGTAAAGTAAAAAATGAAATTGTAGAAGATTGTCTCTCTTTAGGCTTGGAAGTTTTTAATGTTCCTTCTATGGAAAAGTGGAACAAAAAAGAAGATATTACAAAACAAATTGCGCCTATCCAAATTGAGGATTTATTGGAGCGGGAAGAGATTAAAATTGATAACGATCTTATTAAAAAGGACATATCCGGAAAAACGGTTATGGTTACCGGTGGAGCAGGCTCTATTGGTAGTGAAATAGTAAAACAATTGGCTGAATTTTCACCAGAGCTAATTGTTATTTTGGATCAGGCTGAATCGTCCTTGCATGAGTTGGAATTATACCTCATACAAAATTTCCCGAAGCTCAATTTCATTATTGAGTTGGCAGACATCAGCAATATGTATCGATTAGATTTAATGTTTAAAAAATATTCTTTCGATATTGTCTATCATGCAGCTGCGTATAAACATGTTCCATTAATTGAGCGCAACCCGCATGAAGCTATTTATGTTAATATTTTGGGGACGGTAAATCTATCTATTCTCTCACTTAATTACGAAATTGAGAAGTTTGTCATGGTTTCTACAGACAAAGCTGTAAACCCTACCAATGTTATGGGAGCCTCCAAAAGAGCAGCAGAAATGTATGTGCAATCATTGCAAAATGAAAAAGGCGTTTATACCCGTTTTATTACCACAAGATTTGGCAATGTTTTGGGTTCAAGCGGCTCTGTAATTCCTCATTTTAGAAAGCAAATTGAGCAAGGCGGCCCCGTGACAGTTACCCATAAAGATATTATTAGATATTTTATGACCATTCCAGAAGCCTGCCAATTGGTATTGCAGGCAGGAACTATGGGTAGAGGTGGAGAGATATTTGTTTTTGATATGGGCGAACCCATTAAAATTTTGGATTTGGCCGAAAAAATGATCCGCCTTTCCGGTCTGGAGCCGTATCAAGATATCGACATTAAATTTACAGGACTGCGCCCCGGAGAAAAACTCTATGAAGAGCTTTTAAATGATGTGGCCACCACGTTGCCTACCCATCATCCTAAAATCATGATTTCGAAAGTGCCTACAGGTGATTTTTCTGAAATAAAAATGAAGATTAAAACCATTATTAAAACCGCTACCAAACATGATGACAGAAAAGTAGTGAAACTCTTGAAGGAATTGGTGCCGGAGTTTAAAAGTGAAAATTCAACTTTTGAAGACCTTGATGTTGTTATTGAAAGTGAATAACAATTGGAAAACTATCTTTTCCTGTCTAAAAGTTTTTGTATTTAAGGTGTATATTTACACGTATTATTCCTTTTCAGATGAAAAAAATCGCATTCGTAATTTTCAGTGTTTTACTTCTTTCTTCTTGTGCTACAAAAAAACAAATTCTTTATTTTCAGAATGCTGAAGAATTAAACAACCTTCTTTCTTCCAATATTTTTGAGCCACAGATTGAGCCTAATGATATATTGCACATCTCCGTTTCTTCTTTAGATGAAACCGTTGTAGCACCATTTAAAATGAGCGAGCAAGAAGGAGCTGTAAATAATCAAAATTCTTTATTGCGGGGATATCTTGTAAACAATCTTGGAACCATTCAGTTTCCCGTTTTAGGCGAAATTGCCGTAGCCGGTAAAACTAGAGGAGAGGTAATAACCTTGCTTACTTCTAAAATTTCAGATTATGTAAAGGATGCTGTGGTAGATGTTCGTATTATGAACTTTAAAGTAACCGTTATTGGAGGGGTTAATAACCCAGGGGTTTATACCATTGCCGATGAGCGTGTTACTTTGCCCCAAGCTATAGGTCTTCCGGGGATATTTCGGTAGATGGAAAGCGAACTCAAATTATGATTATTAGGCATGAGGATGGAAAACAAAAAGTGGCTCGTATAGATTTTACACAAACCGATTTCTTCAAAAGTCCTTATTACTTTTTAAAACAAAATGATGTAGTGTATGTTGAACCATCACTTAAAGGGGTGAAAAAATCTGGATTTTTACCAGATATCCCTTCATTATTATCCCTATTTACGGTAGTTTTAAGCACCACAATCATCCTTACCAGATAATATGAAAACAGCGCATAGAAGTAATGATAATGAACTTTCCGTTAGAGAAATTGTAGAAAAATATACACGGTATTGGTACTTATTTGTTTTAGGTGCATTGATAGCAATTGGTTTGGCATTTATTTATTTGCGATATACTACTGTTTCTTATTTATCTACAGGAACAGTAATAATAAAAGATGAAAAATCTGGTGGTGGTCCCGAAGAACTGGCAGCTTTTTCTGGCCTTGGAGGGTTTTTGTCAAAATTTAACAACAATAAAATTGAAAATGAAATTGCTATTTTCAAATCGAAACGAATTATAAAAGAAGTCGTTATGGCTTTAGATTTGAATATTTTATATGAATCCATTGGTACCATTAAAACAACCGAACTATACGAATACAAACCATTTAAAGTACAGTATTTAACCGTAAATGATAGTCTTGGTGAAAAAGGAACCTTCCCAAAACTATTTTTTGAAATTAAAGATGAAGCCCAGTTTAGGCTTTATAACGATTCAAAATCTATTGATACTATTTATAAATTTGGTACTAAAGTAGATCTCCCGTTTGGCAGTATTACTGTAATTCCCAATTTAGACAATGCAACAAAATTTAAAAGTTTCTTTTTAAAAACCATATCCGTTTCTTTTAGTGATCTAGATAAAGTTGCTACCAATTACCAACGAAATCTTGTTGTTATTAATGAAATTAGTAGCAGCAACGTAGTACGTATAAGTTTGCAAAGCCCGGTAAGAAGTAAAGCAGAAGACTTTATCAACGAATTGGTTTTTCAGTATAATAAAGATGCCATTGATGATAGAGGGCAAGTGGCTAAAAAAACTTCCGATTTTATTGACTCCCGATTAGAAATCATTACCAAAGAACTAGATTCAGTAGAAACCAATAAGGAAACTTTTAAAAGCTCTAATAGACTTACCAATATTGAAGCACAAGCGCAATTAATTCTTGAAAATGCCAGTGACTTTGAAAAGCGTCAATTTAATGTAAATACACAGTTGGAATTGGCAAATACCATGATCGAGTACATGGAAGATTCCTCTTTTAACGATTTATTACCTGCCAATTTAGGCATTGAAGGAGACGATGTTTCGGAGTCTGTTAATAATTACAACGAATTGGTATTACAGCGCAATAGACTTTTAAAATCTTCAACTACAAAAAATCCGGTAGTAATTAATGTAAATAGCCAAATTGAAGAAATACGGCAAAACATTTTAAATACTTTAAAAAACACAACCAACTCCCTAAAAGTTTCCTTAAGGGATTTAAATTTTCAAGAGTCGGTTTTAAACTCTAAGCTATCCAAAGTTCCCACCAATGAAAAAATATATCGTGGGATTGAGCGCCAACAAACAATTAAAGAGCAATTGTATTTGTTTTTGCTTCAGCAAAGGGAAGAAGCTGCTATTTCGTTAGCGGTTACATCACCCAAAGCAAAGGTGGTAGATAAGGCCGACAGCGGTAGATTTCCGGTGTCGCCAAAGAAATCGGTTATCTACTTAGGGGCATTACTTTCCGGTCTGTTGTTACCTTTCCTATTTTTGTATTTAAGACATCTGTTAAACAATAAAATTGCTAATCGCAGAGATATTGAACACAGTATGCCTTATCTAAATTTAATAGGCGAAATCCCGAAATTAAAGAAGGATGAGCAACAACTTATTCAATTAAACGATCGAAGTATTTTAGCCGAATCGTTCCGGATTTTAAGAACCAATCTTCAATATTTGTTTATTAACAAACTTGAAAACACACATAAGTCCAATACGGTATTTGTAACCTCTACCATTAAAGGGGAGGGAAAAACTTTTGTCGCCTTTAATTTAGCATTAACCATAGCCCTTACAGGCAAAAAGGTAGTCTTAGTGGGTGGTGATATACGAAACCCTCAGCTGCATCGCTATCTTTCAAAATCGTCGCAAAGTTCTAAAGGACTTACAGAATTTATTATCGATCCTACAATTTCCATCCAAGATATTTCAGAAAAAAGCAAAGAAAACGAAAATCTTTCCATTATTCTGTCCGGAGCTATTCCTCCCAACCCTGCAGAATTACTAATGGAAAACAGAACAAAGCAATTTTTTGACGAATTGCGCCAAATCTATGATTTTGTAGTAGTGGATACGGCACCTTCTATGCTGGTAACCGACACCATTTTAATCAATAAACTGGCAGATGTTACCCTTTATGTCTTTAGGGCGGGATATACCGAAAAGAACTTGTTGGAATTTGTGAAAGATGCTATAGAAGATGGCCGACTTGTAAATGTTGCCGGGGTTCTTAATAATGTGTCTATGAGTAATTTTGGATATGGAAATAAGTATGGATACAGCTACAGCGATGAAAAACCAAGCTTTTGGAATCGATTATTTAAGCGCTAACATGAAACGGTTTTTTGTTTTAGTATCGTCTTTTTTTTATATCCCTTTTATTGCCCAAGAAATATCTTGGAAGGCTCGTACCGAAGCCTTGGCAATGGTTGCTGAAAATCAAAACCCTTTTTGGTTTTACACAAACACTGAAACAGCTTTGGGAGGACATTCAAATGTTTCATTATTGGGCGAAGTTGAGGGGGATTATCTTATTTCCGAAAAGGCAAAACTTTCCGGAAAGTTGAGTATTTTTTATAGAGATCAGGTTCCGAATGAATTTCAGCGAAAAGAATCTTTTATACGATTTTCCAACACTTGGCTGCGAATTTCTGCAGGGGCTTTTTCTACCATTAAGGAAGAGGAAAAACTTTCCGTAAGTAATAAAAACTTTTTATTTTCTGGAAATAGCAGGCCCATGCCGGGTCTTTTAATTGAGGCTGAAACACCCTTTAAAATCTCAAAAGTATTTTCTATAGACTGGGGGATTGGACATTTTTTTTTAAATGATGACCATCGGTATGTTGAAAACCCTTGGGTGCATTACAAACGATTAGGCTTGCATACTCGGTTTTCGGAAAGCCACGAATTACGTTTGCGATTGCAACACTATGTACAATGGGGCGGAACCTCTCCCGTCCATGGCGATTTAAATGATGATTTTAGTGCTTTTATTGATGTTTTTACGGCACGGAAGTCTCCCGAAATTGGGGCAGATGGAGAAATTTTAAATGCTGTAGGAAATCATTTGGGGTCTTATTTATTTGATTATTACTATACGTCAACTTCAGGAACTTTCAATTTGTATCACGAACATCCTTTTGAAGACGGCTCCGGGACTGCTTGGAAAAATTTTCCCGATGGGATTTGGGGCATCGGTTTTAAACCTGCCGCTTCAAAATTTATTGAAAAACTTGTCTATGAATTTGTAGAAACTTCCGATCAAAGCGGAAACACCAGTGATTCGGGATTTGATGGTTATTTCGGAAATAATATTTATCGAAGCGGCTGGGTGTATGAAGGCAATTTTATTGGGCTCCCATTAATGTTGTATAATCCTTCTTTGGAAGTGAATGAAACAAATTCTCCAGTGATAAGTAATAGATTAAATGCGCACCATCTGGGAGTTTCAGGAACAGCTTATAAATGCAATTGGGAGGTAAGGACAACTTTGGTTAAGAATCTGGGTAGTTACCGTAAGCCACTACCCATTCCATTAAAAAGCTGGTCGCAAATGCTATTAGTAGAGTATCCCTCACAAAAGTATGGTACGTTTAAATTTTTGGGCGGATTAGATACCAGCAATCTTAATAATACCCTATGGGGGATTGGACTTGGGTATCAATATGCTATTCGTTAAGGGGCTCTTCAACTCTTAAAATAAACCCTTGTTTATGAATATTTTCAATAGAAATGGACGTGTCTTCTTGAAGGTATTTCCGAAGATGGGTAATAAACACATTCAAGCTTTTTTTATTGAAATAGTCACTTTTGCCCCAAAGGGTATTTAAAATCTCTTTGTGACTACAAAGATTATTTTTATTAAGGTCTAAAAACCGAAGTAACTCAGCCTCACGTTTGGTAAGTGTGGTTTTTTTCCCTTGGAAATCTAAGGTCTGGTTTTTGTAATGAAAATGATACTTACCAATTTTTGAAATTTCAGTTGTCTTTTCTTTATGTTGAGTGGGTTGTATTCGAGTGAGTAACGATTTAATGCGCACCACCAATTCTTCCTCATCAATAGGTTTTTTTAGGTAGTCAACGGCGCCTAATGAAAATCCTTTAAGTACATCTACTTTTAAAGAACGCGCTGTTAAGAATAGAAAAGGTAATGATGGATGGATAGATTGAATATTTTTTGCCAGCTCAAAACCATCGGTATCGGGGAGCATGACATCTAAAATAGCAAGGTCGAATTTATGTTCAGCCAGTAATATTAAAGCCTCTTTACCAGTTTTTGCCAACAAAATATGAAATCGATGCATAGTAAGGTATTCCCGTAATAAATACCCCAAGGTGGGATCGTCTTCTACTAATAAGAGGGTGATTTCCTTTTTATCCATACACTAAGGGTAAGTTAAGTTTTACAAGTGTTCCTTTACCCACTTCACTTTCCAGTGTAATGGATGCTTTATGTCTTTTCATAATTTCTTTTACATAACTAAGTCCTAATCCATATCCTTGAACAGGGTGGGTATCTCCTCGTGTTACACGGTAATATTTCTGGAAAATGAGCTCTTGTTCTTTTTTTGTTAAACCTATACCGTTGTCTTGAATTTCTATTATTAAACGCTTCCCTTTTTGAAAAGCTTTAAGTATAATGAGAGGTTCTTTAGCATATTTCTTGGCATTATCCAAAAGATTGTTAATAGCATTTTCCAAGTGTGAGGTATCTGCTTCAATCATAAACTCTTTGTTTTCAATATGGAATGAAAAGTCTATTTTTTCAAGAGTAGAAAGTTGCTTAAAATTTTCACATACTTGTTCCAAGTAAGGGGTGAAATTAACTTTTTTTAATTCAAATAAGCCCTTTTTAGACTCCAACATTCCAAGTGCCAAGACTTTTTCAGTATGGTTTTTTAAGCGTTCCGTTTGCTGCTGAATTAATGCCAATACTGGCTTCTGGTCTTCCGAAGCGTGTTCTTCTAAAATTTTAGTAGCAAGTCCAATTGAAAACAGCGGTGTTTTTAGTTCATGCGTGAGGTTATTAATAAAATTGTTGGTGGTGGTAATTACATTTCGCTGCCAATAGAAAGAGCGAAGCACCCATACAATTACAAAAATAATTGCTGTTATAAAAATAAGGCTTGGAATGGTGAGTCCGTTTAGCTGAAAAAAGAAATAACTGGGAACATCCTTAAATTGAAGTTCCAATAGTAAGTTTTTGTTTAGAACAAGCGGTAGATAACCTTCTAATTCAATAGGATAGGTGTTTAGTTTTTCAGAAAAATCAAAAGTAGAAGGAGCGGTTAAATAATCGCTGGTGTCCTTGGTATATAACCGATAGGAAAAATCTCTTTCAATGCCGTTTTCCGTAAGTCTGTGCGTAATAAAATCGTTCAAGAAATGACGGGAGGCATCCTTAATACTATCCACACTGGTATTAAAATAAGAGTTGTCTTGTTTTATCGCCTGTTCTATTAAAAAAGTAAGTTGGTTTTGAGTGGCAAGATCTGTTTTGATGTCTTTGGAGGCATTGCCAATTTTTCTTTGGAATTGTACCTTGGCCAAATTAATGCCAATGGTAAGGTATTGGTATTGCACTATAAAGAGCCCTAATACCGAAACCACCAAAATGATAATATAAAGTGTTCTCTTTTTCAAATTTAACAGCCATATTACTAATTTTTTTTCTTATTATATAATGCTTAACTTTTCATTAATGTTTTTAGTTTTTCAGTAACTCCATGGTATTCTTCATAGCCCTATATTTGTCATGGTTTTAAAAGTTAATCCTCTTACATATCCATAAGAATCAGTAATTAACGTAAGCGCCGGGAGTAGTTAACCTGGCGTTTTTTATTTCCCGATACAATAATTAACTTTTCTTTAAACTAAAGGGTTTTACGTGCTTGGGCAACAAATAGGATACAAAAAATGCATAAAAAGAGTAAAACAAGAGCAATCATTAATAAATTCACTTACGAATATAGCATAAAAAAACCGCTCGATTTGAGCGGTTTTCAAATAAAAGCACCAAGCTATTAATTGGCTATCCCAGAG
>JAGQZA010000199.1 GCA_020435805.1 Flavobacteriaceae bacterium | reverse complement strand
TTCCGTGATCAATATGAGCGATGATACAAAAATTGCGAATATTCTTCATAAACAACTACATCAATACAATAAGGCTGCAAATATAGATTAAAAAAATATGCCTAAAGATTTAAATTTTGACTTGTAAGAATTTTAATGTTAAAGGAAAAAGTAGATATTTGTAACTCTATTATAGCCCCTCAGTGAAATTTGTTTTACAAAAGACATGAAAGATGTCTTTCTATGACATAAAAATATGTGTAAAAAATCGCTGTTGTTATTTTTATTTTTTGGGACTGTAGCGTTATCTCAAGATTTTTCAATTTCGGGAATTATTGTCGATGAAAATAATGCCCCCCTCTCTTTTGTGAATGTAATTTTATACGAAGAAGAAACCAAAGAAGCGGTTACCGGGACTTCTTCAGATGAAAAAGGAGCCTTTGTCATAGAATCTTTAAACCCAAGTGTTTATACGGTTGAAATAAGCATGATTGGCTTTAAAACCAAATCCATAACGGTGACACTTTCAGAAAACACATCACTAGGCTCGGTCTCCTTAGAAGAGGATAGGGAACAATTGAATGAAGCGGTTGTTACGGCTAAACGACCTACAATTGAGAAAAATGCCGGAACATTAATCTTTAATGTAGAAAACACTTCACTATCTAATGGTAATACCTTAGACCTTTTATCCAAAACGCCCGGAGTTCTAGTTATTGGGGACAACATTCGCATCAAAAACCAGAACACAACAATTTATCTGAATGGTCGCCGAGTATATTTATCTTCGCAAGAAACAGTATCATTTCTTCAAAATTTAGATGCTTCTGCCATTAAAAAAGTAGAAGTTATTACCAATCCGTCCTCACAATTTGATGCAGAATCCGGTACCGTTCTTAATATAATCACCTCCAAAAATGTTTCGCCGGGATACAAAGGCTCCTTCAACGGAACCTATGAGCAAGCCATTTTTTCAAAATATACTTTAGGAACGAGCCATTTCTTCAAAAATAATTGGCTAAACCTCTACGCCGGGTACAGCTTTAGTCCAAGAAAAGAAAACAAAGATCAAGATTCTTACATTCGTTTTTTTGAAGCAGACGAAATGACCACTAGCGCTATCTGGGAAAGTGACTTTAACCGAATTACAAAAAGCTATGGACATCAAGGAAATGTTGTAGCAGATATTGATTTTGACAGTAAAAATTCACTTAACCTTACTGCAAATATTTTTCTTTCCCCGAACAAGAATTTCAAAAATGGGCAGCACACAACCATAAGAAACGCCCAAAGACAAATAGACTCTACTTTTTTTACCAACAGCACCATTACCAACGACCTTAGTAATATTGCTATTGGAACCGAATACAAAACACTTTTAAATGATGCCGGAAGCGAATTAAAAATAGGAGGAAATTACATTGCTTATGTAAGCGATCAATTTCAAGAATTGAAAAGTAATTATTTTTTACCCAACGGAGACTTTTTGAAAAGTATTGCTTTTGAAACCAACTCTACGCAAGACACCAAAATTGCTACAGGGTATATTGATTTTAACTCAACTCTTTTTAGCGGAACTCTGGAAACCGGACTTAAATATGCTAACATCGATACCCAAACGGGGTTAGACTATTTTACCCTTATTAACGGAACCCCAGAAATAAACATAGGACTTTCAGACGACTTTAATTATGAAGAATCCATTTTTGCAGGGTATGTTACTTTTTCAAAAGAGTTTGAAAAATGGAATTTTAGTGCAGGAACGAGAGCCGAATATACCGATGTTCAAGGAATTTCACTTTCCTTAGGAAATGTGAATACCCAAAACTATTTTAAATTATTTCCTTCGGCCTCGATAGAATACCAATTAAACGAAAATAATTCGCTGGGAATTAATTATGCACGAAAAATTGAACGCCCGCGCTATCAAAGTTTAAACCCCTTCCGGTATTTTTTGAACGAAAACAATTTTAACGAAGGAAACCCCAATTTAGTCCCTTCTATTGAAGATAAAATTACGTTAAGCTATTCCCACAAAGGGAAATGGTTTTTTGAATTGTACTATCAAACCATAGAAAATTCTCTGGAGATTTTAAATTTTCAGGATAACGAAACCTTTACTTTTAGACAATTGGATGCTAACTTAATAGACTTTTTTCAATACAGTTTTGACGCCGTCTATGCCGCCCCCATAGGTAATTTTTGGTATGCCAGTTTTGTTACCTCAACCTACTATTTAGAGAATGAATTTTTTGCTGTAGAAAGTATTTCACAACGAGCCAAAAACCACACCATGGGTGTTTTTGTACAGGCCTACAATCAAATTACATTTTCTCAAAAAGGGGGTTTTACTTCAGACGTGTCTGCTCGGTACATTTCAAACTTAATTTCGGGCTCGTTGGACTATAAAAACATCTTCGATTTTTCGGTTTCCTTCAGAAAATCACTTTGGAATAAAAGAGCAAGCCTTTCCGCAGGAGTCGATGATATTTTCAAAACCAACAACGTACAAGTTGCTTCAAGGTATTTAAACCAAGACAACTCCTATTTTGCACAACCCGAATCCCGTAAATTTTGGATTGGCTTCAAATATAATTTTGGCAATTATATTCTTCGTGAGAATAAGAAAACCATTACTAATAAAGAGGGCGATAGACTTAATAAGCCTTAATGCCAGAATTTCCCTATTTTTGCAGCCATGGCAAAAATTGGAAGCATAGACGTAGGAGATTTTCCCTTGTTACTCGCACCTATGGAGGATGTGAGCGACCCTCCTTTTCGTGCTCTTTGTAAAGAACAAGGTGCCGATGTGGTTTTTACCGAATTTATTTCTTGCGAAGGCCTTATTCGTGATGCCGCCAAAAGCGTGATGAAGCTCGATATTTATGAGAAGGAACGTCCGGTAGGTATTCAAATTTTTGGAGCCGTGATGGACTCCATGCTGCAAAGCGTAGAAATTGTGGAGGCCAGTGGTCCGGATATTATCGATATTAATTTTGGGTGTCCGGTAAAAAAGGTGGTTTCAAAAGGCGCAGGAGCCGGGATTCTGAAAGACATCGATTTAATGGTTTCCCTTACCGAAGCAATGGTTAAACACACCAACCTTCCCATTACGGTAAAAACTCGATTGGGCTGGGACCAAGATTCCATAAAAATTGTAGAGGTTGCCGAAAGATTGCAAGATGTAGGCTGTAAGGCTATTTCTATTCACGGAAGAACCCGCGCTCAAATGTATAAAGGAGAGGCAGATTGGGCTCCCATTGCGCAAGTAAAAAACAATCCGAGAATGCATATCCCTGTTTTTGGGAATGGAGATGTAGATACCCCCGAAAA
>JAGQZA010000198.1 GCA_020435805.1 Flavobacteriaceae bacterium | reverse complement strand
ATCTGAGGAGAGCTGTGAAGGGAAAAAAGGAAGATGTGCACGGTGGTCGGGTAGAAATTTAGCGACCAATAAGATGGTTCAGCGTGGTGAAGCCGTAGGTGTTGTGGCAGCACAATCTATTGGTGAACCGGGAACTCAGTTAACGCTTCGTACGTTCCACGTAGGAGGTATTGCGGGTAACATTTCAGAAGAGAATAAATTAACCGTTAAGTTTGACGGTCGTTTGGAAATTGAAGACCTTAAAACGGTAAAAGGAGAAGATAACGAAGGAAAAGAAATCGATATTGTGATTTCCAGAACTTCAGAAGCCAAGTTAATCGACGAAGAAACCGGAATTACTTTGAGTACCAATAACATTCCTTACGGTTCTACCGTGAATGTTAAAAATGGACAGAAGGTAAAAAGAGGCGATGTAATTTGTACTTGGGATCCTTATAACGGGGTAATCATTTCAGAATTTGCCGGAAAGATTAAATACGAAAATATTGAACAAGGAATTACCTATCAGGTAGAAATTGACGAGCAAACCGGATTCCAGGAAAAAGTAATTTCTGAATCCAGAGATAAACGTAAAATCCCTACCCTGTTAATTCTTGATTCAAAAGGAGAAATTATAAGATCTTATAACTTACCTGTGGGAGCCCACTTAATGGTGGATGATCACGACAAGATTAAAGTAGGTAAGATTTTAGTGAAGATACCACGTAAATCTGCAAAAGCAGGGGATATTACCGGAGGTCTTCCAAGGGTAACCGAATTATTTGAAGCGCGTAATCCTTCTAACCCTGCTGTGGTAAGTGAGATTGATGGTGTGGTTTCCTTCGGAAAAATTAAGCGTGGTAACCGCGAGATTGTAGTAGAGTCTAAACTAGGAGAAGTAAAGAAATATTTGGTGAAATTATCTAACCAAATCTTAGTACAAGAGAACGATTACGTTCGTGCCGGTATGCCTTTATCTGACGGTTCTGTAACGCCGGATGATATTTTGAATATCAAAGGACCATCTGCAGTACAGCAATATTTGGTGAATGAAGTTCAGGAAGTGTATCGTTTACAAGGGGTAAAAATCAACGACAAACATTTTGAAGTGGTTGTGCGTCAAATGATGCGTAAAGTTCAAATTGTGGATACCGGAGATACGCTATTCTTAGAAGATCAATTGGTTCACAAAGATGACTTCGTGGAAGAAAATGATAAAATCTTCGGAATGAAAGTGGTTGAAAATGCTGGTGATTCTGCTAACTTGAAAGAAGGGCAAATTGTTACTTCCCGCCAGTTACGAGATGAAAACTCCATCTTGAAGCGAGAGGATAAGGCCTTAGTGGAAGCCAGAGATGCAGTTCCTGCAACGGCTACTCCTATCTTACAAGGAATTACCAGGGCTTCGTTGCAAACCAAGTCCTTCATTTCTGCGGCTTCCTTCCAGGAAACCACCAAAGTATTGAATGAGGCAGCGGTAAGTGGTAAAGTTGATGACCTTGAAGGATTGAAAGAGAATGTAATTGTAGGGCATAAGATTCCTGCAGGTACCGGTATGAGAAAATACGATACCATTATTGTTGGCTCAAAGCAAGAGTTTGAAGAAATGACTAGAGCTAAACAAGAAGTAAATTATAATTAATCTGAAAATTGCGCTCCTAAATGGAGCGCAATTTTTTTAAAGTATAAAGTATGGCTGAAGATAAAAAACCGAAACAAGGGCAAATAAATATAGAATTAGACGAAGCTGTGGCGCAAGGTATTTACAGTAACCTTGCCATCATTAATCATTCGCAATCGGAATTTGTGGTAGATTTTGTTACTATTATGCCTGGAGTGCCTAAAAGTAAAGTAAAATCCCGAATTGTACTTACACCGCAACATGCCAAGCGTTTTTTAAAAGCGTTACACGATAATGTATCCAGATTTGAAAATGCGCACGGTGAAATAAAAGATTATCAACATCCTTCATTGCCCATTAATTTTGGCCCTACAGGAGAAGCATAAAAAAGGCCTGCTTTTGCAGGCTTTTTTTATGAAATTTTTTCAAATTCACTCACGAAGTGAAATTTAATATTAGGATATTTTTGTTCTGTCATTTGTAAGGTAAATGCACTATCTGCAAAGAAGACTAATTGGCCTCTTTTATCTTTCGCTAAAAATTTTGATTTTACTCTTTTAAAATCAGCAAACTCTTCCCCTTTGGGGTCTTTTGGATCTACCCAACAAGCTTTATGAACATTAAGGTTTTCGTATGAACAAGTGGCGCCATACTCATGTTCTAATCGGTATTGAATGACTTCAAATTGTAATGCCCCTACCGTACCAATCACTTTTCTTCCATTAAGTTCCAGTGTAAAAAGCTGGGCAACTCCTTCATCCATTAATTGATCAATGCCCTTTTCAAGCTGCTTGCTCTTCAGAGGATCTGCATTATTAATATATTTAAAATGCTCTGGGGAAAAACTTGGGATACCTTTGTATTGCATTTCTTCGCCTTCAGTAAGGGTGTCGCCAATTTTAAAATTTCCGGTATCGTGAAGCCCTACGATGTCTCCAGGATAGGAAACATCTACAATTTCTTTTTTGTCGGCAAAAAAGGCATTGGGGCTGGAAAACTTTAATTTTTTTCCGTGTCTTACATGTAAATAAGGTGTGTTTCTTTCAAAAGTTCCAGAAACAATTTTTACAAATGCCAAGCGATCTCTGTGCTTGGGATCCATATTAGCATGAATTTTAAATACAAAGCCGGAAAATTCTTTTTCTTCGGGCTTCACAAGTCTTGTGTCACTTTCTTTAGGTCTTGGTTTTGGTGCTATTTCAATAAAACAATCTAGTAATTCTCGTACACCAAAATTATTGAGTGCAGATCCAAAAAATACCGGCTGCAAATTTCCATTTAAATATTCCTCAAGGTTGAAATCTGGATACACCTCATATACAAGTTCTAATTCGCTTCTAAGGTTTTCTGCTGCTTTCTCGCCTATTAATGTATCCAGTTCTTTTGAAGTAATGTCCTTAATTTCAATGGTTTCTTCGATATTTTTTCTACTGTCTCCACTAAAAAGATTTACATTCTTTTCCCAAATATTATAGATTCCTTTAAAGTCATATCCCATACCAATAGGGAAAGATAGGGGTGTAACGCGTAAGTGTAATTTTTGCTCAATTTCGTCCAAAAGCTCAAAAGCATCTTTACCTTCTCGATCCAGTTTGTTTACAAAGACAATCATGGGAATGTTTCGCATACGGCATACCTCTACTAACTTTTCGGTCTGCTCCTCAACCCCTTTTGCTACATCAACTACTACAATAACACTATCTACGGCAGTTAATGTCCTAAAAGTATCTTCTGCAAAG
>JAGQZA010000197.1 GCA_020435805.1 Flavobacteriaceae bacterium | reverse complement strand
TAGCGCACCGGTATTCACAAAATTAAGTAGCGTGTTTTTTAATTCTTCAACACCTTCACCTGTTTTAGCCGAAAGGATGATAAGATTTGCAACTTGCGATGTAAGAAGTACGATTTCTTCTTTTGAAAGAATATCTATTTTATTCGCGATGAGTACTAATGCTTTTTGAGGAAACTTATTTTTAATGGTTTCAATTTCTGAAAGAATTTCTGAAGTATCTTTCAAAAGTTTTTGTGCACTTAGTATGAATAATACCACTTGTGCCTGCTCCATCTTCTGAAACGTTTTTTGAATACCCAAGCCTTCAATAGTGTCTTTAGTTTCACGAATTCCTGCAGTATCTATAAACCGAAACCCAATCCCGCCAATCGTAATTTCATCTTCAATGGTGTCTCTCGTAGTTCCAGCAATGTCACTCACAATAGCGCGTTCTTCATTTAAAAGGGTATTGAGTAAGGTGGACTTGCCCACGTTAGGTTCTCCCACAATGGCGACCGGAATACCATTTTTTAATACATTTCCTACAGCAAATGAATCGATTAAACGCTTTAAAACAGTTGTGATTTTTGAAATAAGGGTCTTAAATTCTTCTCTATTGGCAAATTCTACATCTTCTTCGGCAAAATCGAGCTCCAACTCAATTAAAGAAGCAAAGCTGAGCAATTCTTCGCGCAGTTGTTTTATTTCTGAAGAAAAACCTCCTCGCATTTGTTGGATGGCTAATTGATGAGAGGCCTGTGAATCTGACGCAATAAGGTCTGCCACGGCTTCAGCCTGGCTTAAATCCATTTTTCCGTTTAAAAATGCCCGTAAGGTAAATTCGCCTGCTTGTGCCATTCGAGCTCCTTTCCGAAGGCATAGTTGTATAATTTCTTGCTGAATGTAATGACTTCCGTGGCAGGAAAATTCTACCACATCTTCACCGGTATAACTGTTTGGGTTTTTGAACACACTGGCTAAAACCTCATCGATCACTCGATTGCCATCCTTAATATGCCCTAAGTGGATGGTATGTGTTTTCTGTTTTTGTAATGCTTTCCCCGAAATGGAACTAAAAATTCCGGCCGCCAATGTAAGAGCATTCTTTCCAGAAAGACGAATAACAGCAATAGCGCCCGCTCCAGCAGGAGTGGCTAAGGCTACAATAGTGTCTTGATGTGTCATGGGAGCAAAAATACGGAAAATAGCTATTTGACACTATTAACATAAAAATGCAGCTAATAAATTCAAAATCTGGTTTTAGTGTAACATTCCTGAAAATTTGCAACTAATGAAGTACATCAATCAAAAAAAAACTAAAAATGGAAACAATACATACAGCAAAAAGGATAGATACCCCCTTATTAGTAATAACCCAACTTTCTCAATTGCTTACCTATATTACGGGTTTTGGAGGATTAATTGTGCCACTAATTTTATGGCTTACCCAAAAAGATCGTGTAGCTGACATGGATGCTCATGGAAAACAAATTATTAATTTTCAGATAAGTTTAATTCTGTATGTTATTATTGGGGTACCTTCCATACTTTTATTAGGCCTTGGAATTCTTATTTTAATCTTTGCTTGTGTCATAGGCTTTGTAATGCCCATAGTAAATGCTGTGAGAGCTAGTAATGGGGAGGCTCCAAGTTACTTTGCGACCTTTCGTTTTATAAAGTAAAAAAATAAATTCATAGGGGGTCTAGTACCTATTTCAACCCAAAATTTTAAACAGTTTAGTATATTTGAAGCATATTTGTGCAATCAATAACTTTTAAAATATTAACTATGAAATCTTTCAAATTGCTTTCTTTTAAAAATGTATTTTTTACCCTTGTGCTCCTTTTAGGTGCCAGTATGTTTGCTCAAACAGGTTCAAAATTGTTGGAAGATAAAGGAGTCTTTTCTTTTGAATCTAAAGAAATCGACTACGGTACTATAGAACATAATGCAGATGGTATTCGAGCCTTTAAATTTACAAATACCGGAAATGCGCCTATTATTATTTCCCAAGTAAAAGGGAGTTGCGGTTGTACGGTGCCTACTAAACCTAATGGTCCCATTATGCCGGGGGAAAGCGCCGAGATAGGGGTAAAGTATGCAACCAATAGAGTAGGTCAGTTTACTAAAACAGTGACGGTAACATCTAACGCCAGCGAACCTATTATTACCTTAAAAATTAAAGGAAACGTTTTACCTGAAAAAGAAAAAGCCGTAGGCACTATTGAACAATAGGTAGTATTGCCGCAATTAAAAAAGGGAAGCAAAATGCTTCCCTTTTTTATTGCTTTGAACAATCTTACAAGCCAGAAACAATGATATTTTTAAATGTACCTACCATGGTAATGGTAGTTCCAGTATTTACATTTGCTGTGACATTAAATGTTCCTGTTACTACTCTGTTGTTTGGATCTGTATTACTTTCTTTGTTTTGTGTAATTTTTATATTTCCTGATATGGAATTATAGATCACCTGTGTATTAGTATCTCTAAAAAGGGCTGAGGTTTGAAATCCATTATCATCGATATTCCCTACTTCTTTGATAACACCACTGCTAAACCCTCCAGTGGAATTCATAAAAAGCCGAATGGTATTTCCACTGTCATCTACCACTGCAATGGTTAAGCCGTTGGAGCTATCTGCAGAATAACTGCCTAAACTTGCTTGAAAATTGTTATAGGTTCCTCCATTAATAGTCGCTGAAAATTCGGCAGTGGCATCACTATCATTATCATCGTTATTTTTAGAGCAAGAATAAACAAATGTTACTGTAATAAATAAGAGGCTAAGTGTTTTTAAATTTTTCATGTGAAAATAATTAGTTAGTATTTTTTTATTAATACACCATCGTAATTGTAGAAATTGGTCATCACAGTGAATAAAAAAACCCGCTCTTTGGCGGGTATTTATTTAGAATAAAACACTTAGTTATTGAGCATTACCGGCATGACCAGCATGGTTACTTGCTCACCTTCATCTAGCCCGTCTATAGGAGTTAAAATTCCGGCACGGTTAGGGAGCGACATTTCCAATGATACTTCATCGCTGGTAAGGTTACCCAGCATTTCGGTAAGGAAGCGTGAGTTAAACCCAATCTGGATGTCATCCCCTTGATAGGCACAAGTTAAGCGTTCATCGGCTTTGTTGCTGTAATCAATATCTTCGGCAGAGATATTTAATTCGGCACCGGCAATTTTTAAACGAATTTGATGCGTGGTCTTATTACTGAAAATGCTTACACGGCGAACACTGTTTAAAAATTGATTTCGGTCAATGGTTAGTTTATTCGGATTTTCCTTCGGAATAACAGCTTCGTAATTAGGATATTTCCCATCGATTAAACGGCAAACCATTTCGGTGTTTTCAAACTTAAATTTGGCGTTACTCTCATT
>JAGQZA010000196.1 GCA_020435805.1 Flavobacteriaceae bacterium | reverse complement strand
ATCCTGAAATAAAATGATGCCCATCGAATCCTTTCGCCAAAATTTCATCGAACCTAACCAATGCAGAAGGAATGTTGTTTTCCAAAAGCAATTGGGTCATTTCAAAATAATAGGTGTAATCAAGAACATTCAAATTTTCGGTAACTGCTTGCCGTGTTAGGCTTTTCCCTGAAAAACTAACCACTCTGTCAAAAATTGAAAGCGCATCCCGCATGGCTCCGTCTGCTTTTTGAGCAATAATATGTAACGCATCATCTTCGGCGTCAATTCCTTCAGCTTTAGCTACTTCGGCTAATTGTTGCTTGATGTCGTTTACGGTAATTCTTTTGAAATCAAATATTTGGCAACGGGATAATATGGTGGGAATAATTTTATGTTTTTCGGTAGTTGCTAAAATAAAAATGGCGTGTTTAGGGGGTTCTTCCAAAGTTTTTAAAAACGCATTAAACGCTGCCGAAGAGAGCATATGTACCTCGTCTATGATATATACTTTGTACTTTCCAATTTGAGGCGGAATACGCACTTGGTCTATGAGATTTCGTATGTCATCTACTGAATTATTGGAAGCAGCATCGAGTTCAAAAATATTGAAGGCAAAGTCTTCCTCTTCTTTATGAGTACCATCATCATTTATTTTTTTTGCCAAAATACGCGCACAGGTAGTTTTGCCAACACCTCTGGGCCCGGTAAACAATAAAGCCTGCGCAAGGTGATTGTTTTCAATGGCATTTTCTAAGGTCTTGGTAATAGCACGCTGCCCTACAACACTATTAAATGTAGCGGGACGATACTTTCTTGCAGATACAATAAAATGTTCCATAGAAGAAAAACAAATATAAAAAGCTACCCGTAGTTTTTTAAAAATATGAGATGCTATTTTCGTTGAGTTATTAACATTTTAAAGTACTTTTGCCCCTGCAGGTCGCCTTATCGCTCCACTTTGCTGGAGAGGAAAGTCCGGACACCACAGGGAAGCATAGCGGCTAACAGCCGTCGTCCCGAGTACTCGGGATAGGACAAGTGCAACAGAAAGAATGTACAGGTTATGCTGTAGTGAAATCATGTAAACTCTATGCGGTGAAATGCCACGTAAACCTACGCTTGAGGGTACCCGCCCAATGTAGGAGGGTAGGCAGATAGATCTTTCCAGTAATGGTTAGACTAGATAAATGATAAGGGTTGCGCCCTTGGCGTAATACAGAATCCGGCTTATAGACCTGCTTTTTTATTTTCGTTGATTAATCGATGTGACCAAGAAATGGCATCTTTTAAATTTTCAAAAATTTCAAAAGGGGCCGGGTAAAACTTTTTTTCAAATTGAGCCATCGCTCTTGAATGGCTATGGTAACAGACCACCGCTATGCCGAGAATACTGGGGTGGCTTTTGGTTTTCAGCAGATTGGGATCAATGCTATAATCAAACTCTCTATTGGCTATGGAGACAAAAGGGGTAGTTTCGTAATAGAGATTAAAAATTTCAAAAAGTTCGTTTAGTTGTCTTTTTTTAAGAGACACTCCCTCTTTTATAGAAGAAATAACATAGGTGTCATACAATTTGACATGGGCAAAATCAAGATCGATTTCGTGTAAGGCTTTCATTAGTTGTAAAACTAAAATTACTTAAAATCAGTGATTTAAATAAAAAAAAGTAACAAAAATTTAATTGGTGAAGAAGCTAAAAACAGAATCGCCATACTTTCTGCTTTCAGTAAAGCCGAGAACTTGGGAAAGATCTATAGATTTTGAATGCTCGAGTACCAAAAAGCCTTCCTCCTTTAACAATAAATTTTCTCGAACTTTTTGTACTATTTCTTGAAGTTTTTCTATTTGGAATAGATAGGGGGGGTCTGCAAAAATAAAGTCGAAACTTTCATTTTGTGCTTCTAAATACTTGTACACATCCATTTTGAGAGCAGTTATGGGAAGTGTTAGTTCTTCGGATGTTTTTTTAATGAATTTTATACATCCAAAATCGGCGTCCACGGCTGTAATTTTAGTGACCCCTCTCGAAGCTAACTCAAAGCTAATATTTCCCGTGCCGGCAAAGAGATCTAATGCTTTAATGCTGCTGAATGATACTCTGTTTCGAAGGATATTAAATAATCCTTCTTTGGCAAAATCGGTTGTGGGGCGTACCGGCAAGCCTTTTGGGGGAGTAATCTTTCTTCCTTTATGAATACCCGAAATAATTCGCATTAGTGAAGGGCTTTAAGTACAAAATTTTTATGGCTGGGCTCATTGTTTAATGGCAGCAGGTTTTCTTCCAGAAAGGATACATTTCGAATGTATCGGTATAAAAACTCGAATAAAAGATCATTTTCAGAAATCCGGCCACATAGCAATACTTTTACGGTGTCGGGATTTATGGAAAGTTGTTCAAAATTAAAAAGGGTAAAGTAAAGAAAGTCTTCCGGAGATTTATAAGGGTAACTATTGCACAGCTGTACTTTACCACCGGAAAGAATAATACAATCGAACCAGTCTTTTTCAACGTTTAGTAAAACTTTTGTTTCTATGGAGTATTTCTCTTTATTTAAAAAATACTGCAATAAAACGCCCACACTATGGTAGTATTGAAAATTCCCGAATTTTTCAAAGAGATAGTTATTAATGTTCACATAAGGAATATAAACCAATATAATATCCTGATTTTCAATTTCGTCGTAGCTCACAAAATCCTGGGCAAGAATCTTTGTGTTAAATTTTAAATAATCGCTTGGTTTGGTTTCATCAAATAGAGAGGAAGGCACCAATGTATAGTAAGGCGAAGAAAATAGTACACTTATAGTTTCAATCTTTTTTGGGAGTAGATGTTGCTCGTTAAAAAACTTTTTCATTTCGTCCAAAACTTCTTCAGGAGTTATTGCAGTCTCAAACACTTTTTCAATAAGAATAGGACTGTTGCTTTCTGAAGAATGAAATAAAAAAGAAAGTCCGTACAAAGTTACTTGAACGGACAATCGGTTTGCTTGGTTGGTATTTATACTATTGGTCTTTTGCAGAATCGTATAATTTTGGCCAGTTACCACTGGTGTTTACATCATCCATAGAACCTACTTTAATGAAGGCTCCATTTACACCATCTACAGAGTTTACTTGTTTTTCTTGAGCAATTAAGTCTTTATCAAGTCCTTCAAGAATAACATCTTTTGAAACTTTTGCCTCAAAAACAGAATAGGAGCCATCATTTTTCTCAATCTTTCCGGCTTTTAATTCGAAAGTTTTATCAGTATCAGGTACGTTCATCATCGTTTTGTAACGATCTGTTTTTTTGTACAAAGAATCTTTAATACTAGTAAAACGTAGGGTGTCTATAATAACATCTTCAATATAATATCCCCCTTTAATAGGATCGAGACCAAAGGCTTTATTTTTTGCAACATCGGCATAACTGGTATC
>JAGQZA010000195.1 GCA_020435805.1 Flavobacteriaceae bacterium | reverse complement strand
TGTTCCTTGGGCATCTACCAAAAATACCCAAGCATCATTTTCGCCATGATTGGCGGAGACGTCATTACTTTGGCTTCTTGAAGATCCCGATATTAGGTAATTACCATCGGAGGTAGGGAAAATACTTTTGGCAGATTCAAATTGGTCGCCCCCGTAATTTTTTTGCATAAGCATTTGTCCTGAGGGGGCTATTTTAATGAACCAAACATCGGCATTGCCATAGTTTGAGGAAACATCTTGTTCACTACTTCTTGAATCTCCTACAATAAAATAGTTGCCATCGTCTGTTGCACAGGCGGCATAGGCTTGGTCAATTTCGGCACCGCCATAATTTTTAACCCAAACTTTATTTCCGTTGGCATCTACTTTTACCACCCAATAATCGAAGGTTCCGTGAGGATTGATGATGTCTGAATTTGCTTCCTCAAGGCTTTCTGAAGTTCCAATTAATAAAAAGCCGTGATCTGCAGTTTCAATAGCATCATGGCATTTGTCGAAATGATTTCCTCCAAAATAACGGGTCCAAATAAAATCTCCCTGTGCATCCATTTTAATTGCCCAATATTCCCCTACGCCGTGATTGGTTCCACTACCGGAACGGTCATTGTTACCTTCCCCGCCGCTGGCAGAGACATCAAAATATCCGGTGGCAAAGTACCC
The DNA here is from genome assembly GCA_020435805.1 of Flavobacteriaceae bacterium. Taxonomy (GTDB): domain Bacteria; phylum Bacteroidota; class Bacteroidia; order Flavobacteriales; family Flavobacteriaceae; genus Halomarinibacterium. The sequence continues at coordinate 2,784 of JAGQZA010000195.1, read as the reverse complement.
TCCATTTTGGGTTTCAAAAACGTCGAAAGCTTGATCATTTCCTGAATATCCAAAATTTTGACACCATTGTTCGCTTCCATCGGCATCAATTTTTAACAGCCAATAGTCAAAAAATCCTGCATTGCTTTGGTTGCCGCATTGGTTATTTGGGCTTTGGCTATACCCGGAAAGTATATAGCCGCCGTCACTTGTTTTGGTAATATTTGTGGCAATTTCATCGTCATTTCCACCATAATATTTATGCCAAATAATACCACCATCTGAAGAAGAGATTTTTAATACCCAATAGTCGCTATCGTTTTCTGGTTTTCCGGTAAGCTCCCCATCGGTGCTTCGGGTGCTTCCTGCGACGATGTAATTACCGTCATTGGCTTCTACAACAGCAATTGCTTGGTCAATATTACTTCCTCCATAGGTTTTTATCCACTCTATTTCTCCTGTAAAAAGCCCGGTGCCATCATCAACTGGAATATCGTCAGTATCATCATCGGTTATAACAGTATCATCTTCAGGAGGGGCTTCATCTTTTTTGGCGCATCCTACGTAGAGAAATATGCCTAATAAGAAGAGGGGAACATATATATATATTTTCTTTTGTAATAGCATTTTTGAGGGGTTAGTTAATTACAAACCTTTTGGTTATACTTTCATTAATAGTTAATAAATATACACCTGAGTGTAAGGATGTTGTATTAATAGTCTGGGTAGTATCTTGGGGAAGGTCTAATTCTAAGAGTTTTTGCCCCATTACATTAAAAATCTCTATTTTTTGAATTGGAGTCTTGGAGGTAATAGTGATATTTTCTTTTGCAGGATTTGGGAAAAGCGAAAAACCAGCGGTTTCCTTATCATTATATCCTAAGTTGGCATCTCTTACCACGGTAAATCCTTCTTCCCCGCTAATGACAATATTTTTGCTGGCAAAAAACGGATATACACTCCAAGTGGCATCATAACCGGCATTGTTGTTTGCAGGGAAAGTATCAAAATATCCTATTTCATTCATATTTTGATTGGCAATATCGCTAATATCTATGGCACGCATGCCTCCGCTGTAATTTGCCATATAGAAAGTATCTCCTACCACATAGCCATTGTGATCGGTAGAGGGAATATTTCCGAAGTAATTAAAATAGAAAGTTGGATTATCTAGGTCTGAAACATTTAAAATGATAGTTTTTGTGTTAAACCCAAAAGTAGATTCGTCGATTTCGTCACCCACTAAAAAATAGTTTCTATCTTCTGTAAGCCATCCTTGATGGGTATAGACAACGTTAGAATAGGATACGTCAGATATTAATTGTGGATTCAATTTATCGGTTACATCGACAATAACAACTTTATCTTCATTGCTGCCAAAGAATATTTCTTTACCAATATGGTCCGTATCCGGGCCGTCATAGATAATAATTTGTGCATCGTGCGTATATCCACTTCCAGAATAGCTACCAATCATAAAGGGGTTTAATGGATTTGTCAAATTAATGAACAAAGGGCCTCCATTGGCCTGGTTTGCACCAATTACATAGGCATAGCCCGAATCTTCATTCATAGCAATATTATGAGCACTTCCAAATATTCCTAAATGGGCATCTTCAGTAAATGTTTGTGGAGGGGAAGGTACATTTCTTAAACGAGTTAAGTCAAAAACCTGCAATCCGTGACCATTTGCTTCGCTCACAATAAAAGCATAATTGTTATAAACCTTAATGTCTCTCCATATACTTGAAGACGTATGTGTAGGCAGCTTCCCTAAGTAGATAGGGTTTACAGCATCTGATATATCAATAAAGGCGGTACCGTTGTCCAGTCCCATGATGGCATACTCTTTTCCATCATTTGGGTCTGTCCATCCCCAAGAATCGTTACCCCCGCTGGCACTCATTTGCCCCAAAGAGAGATGCGACATTAAGTTGTAATTACTGCACGGATAACCTCCTGCAGTACCACCGGTACAAGGAGTTTGGGCAAAAAAAGAAGAACTTATTAATACACTTAATATACATGTAATTTTTTTCATGATGCTTTTATAATTAAGAACGAATATTAAGGGCGGTTATTGTACCGCCCTTTAATTAAAAATTATTGTTTGATTATTTTTTGGGTGACTTCATTATTGAGTTGAACGAAGTAAATCCCTTCGGAAAAAGAGGAAATATCAAAAGTAGTTTGTTTGCTGTTCAGATTTTCTGCTTGTAGTAATCTTTTACCAGTAATATCGAAGATTGAAACTGAGGTAATGGATTCATTTTTGGATACTATAGATAAGTCTCCTTTAGAAGGGTTAGGATAAATAGTGATTCCTTTAGAAAATTCTGAAGCGATAACACCTAGTATTTCTACCACGGTTAGTTCAAAAGAACAAGTGCCAATATTTCCTGAAGGGTCTGTACTTTCAAAGGTAATGGTATGTGTGCCTAGTCCTAATTGAGTTCCTGGAACCGGTGATTGAGTAATCGCTAATGGGCTAAGACAATTATCGGTAGCAGTAACATCGTTATTGGCTACATAATTTGGCAGGGTATAGTAAGTTTCTCCTGCATCAAACGCAACGGTTTCGTCATCATAACAAGTAAACACAGGGTCTAAAAGGTCAACTACAGTTACTATGGCTGTACAGGTGTCGGTATTTCCCGAGGGGTCTGTAACAGTGAGTGTAACCGTAATGGGGGTCCCCACATCGGAACAGGTAAAAGAATTTGGAGTTACTGAAAAAGAAACAAAACCACTATCATCTGTAGAACCTCCATCCACGTCACTTCCTGCAATAATAACTTGACCATT
>JAGQZA010000194.1 GCA_020435805.1 Flavobacteriaceae bacterium | reverse complement strand
TTTTTTAGGCATATTTCCTACTGTAAATCTGGTATATGAGCTTTCAGAAAAAGAAAACCTTACGCTAGGTTACAACCGAAGAATCAACAGGCCCAGAAGTTGGTTTATCAATCCCTTTCCTTCGCGTTCCAGCGAGGCTAACGTGTTTCAAGGAAACCCGGATTTGAATCCTGCCTATGCCAATGCTTTCGATTTGGGTTATTTAAACCGTTGGAAAAAATTGACGTTAACCACTTCTGTATATTATCAGTACGAAACCGATGCTTTTGAACGGGTTCAAGAAGAAACAGGACAGGTGACGCCTAATGGCATCCCAATTATTAGAACCCTTCCAATCAATCTTTCAACAAACACGCGTATTGGTTTTGAAGCCGGAATTTTATACAATCCTGTAAAATGGTTGCGATTAAATAGTAGTTTTAACTTTTTTCAGTTTGAAACCAAAGGCGATTTCAACGGCATAGACTATGGTGTTAAAAATACCAGCTGGTTTACACGAGGGAGTGCCAAGGTTACTTTACCCACTAAAATTGACTGGCAAACCAATGTATTTTATCATGGCCCTAATAATAATGCCCAGACCGAAAACGAAGGAATACTCTCTGTAGATGTTGCTTTAAGCAAAGATATTATCAACGATAATGGTACTATTGGTTTTAATGTTAGTGACCTATTTAATACCCGAAAGCGACAATCGTTAACCGCAACCAATTCCTTTATTAGTGATAATGAGTTTCAGTGGCGGGAGCGGCAGTTTACCCTTTCGTTTACCTATCGTTTTAATCAGAAAAAAGAACGCCAACGCAACCGAAATAATGGCGGTGATGGAGGTGATTTTGATGGTGAAGGATTTGGTGGATAATTAGTACTTTTACGTATGCCAACACATTATCTCCCTTGGGTAGTATTAATAGCCTATGTGCTGTTATTACTCATTTTAGATTTTTTTGTGCTTCATAAAAAAGGAACCGTTCCTACCTCCAAAAAAGCGCTTTACGAAACCTTATTTTTTGTTGTTAACGCACTAATTTTTTCGGGCTTATTGTTTTGGTTTTTTCAGCAGGGATGGGTAGATAATCCTAATAACTATACCCCAACCAAAGCTTGGATAAGCTACCTTACGGGATATATTATAGAACTTTCTTTAAGCGTAGATAACTTATTTGTGATTGCGGTGATTTTTACCTCCTTTAAAGTCCCGGGGAAATACCAGCATAAGCTATTATTTCTTGGTATTTTAGGAGCACTCGTCTTTAGGGGAATTTTGATAAGCCTTGGAATTATCCTCATCAATAAGTTTCACCAAATGAGTATTGTTTTTGGACTTTTCCTTTTGTTTACCGCTTTTAAAATGTTGAAAAAGGAAGCCGAACACGAGGAAGTTCATGAGCCGAAAGGGCTCTCGAAAATATTTCGTTTTACCAAAATTATTGACGGGGGAAAATTCATTACTCATGTAGAGGGCAAAAAGGTGTTTACCGCTTTATTCGGAGCTTTAATCACTATTGAATTCACCGATTTATTATTTGCCCTTGATAGCATTCCGGCTATTTTTGCCGTTACTACAGATCCTTTTATTGTGTTTAGTTCCAACATCTTTGCCATCATGGGACTTCGTTCGTTGTACTTCTTTTTGGCCAATATGCTGGAAAAATTTAAGTATTTAAAGTTTAGTGTTTTTGCAATTTTGATTTTTGTTGGATTAAAATTGATTTCAGCCTCTTGGGTAGCTATTCCCGAATGGTTCTCGCTTACCTTTATAGTACTTTCTTTAGCTGCAGGGGTGTATGTTTCGTTGTTGAATTCGAAGGAAGAAAAAAAATAATATTTTAGACCTTACTTAGTCTTACTACAAAGTTCTTTTGAAAATATCCAACGAGGCAAATTTGTATCTTTGAAATAACACTACTGCAAAGCGGCGTAAAAAGACGATACACCATTTCAAAAAAAACTTAACTAACCAACAAATGAATGTTTCGACATCAAGGAAAAAGCAGGACACTTAAACACAATTTGCGAATTGCAACGATCCTGTCATTGGTAGCAGGAATTGTAAATGTTACCGGTTTTTTGGAATTTAAACAACTTACCACAAATGTAACCGGACACTTTGCCCTTTTCATCAATGATGTTGCAGAATTTGATGTTTGGAAAGGGACTATTTACTTTCTCTATATTTTTTCTTTCTTATTGGGTTCTTTTATTTCAAGTTTTTTGATTGAAAAATATAAGGATAACAAGAAACTAAATGTTTTTGTGTTTCCAACAATTATTGAATGCTTGGTATTAATCTTAATCCCAATTATCCATACTACAACACAAGTAAAAAATCCAGACTTAATTGTTTGTTCCCTTCTTTTTGCCATGGGGCTTCAAAACTCGTTTGTAACAAAAATCTCAAATGCTATTGTAAGAACAACTCACCTAACAGGTTTATTTACTGATTTAGGAATTGAATTATCGCAATTGCTTTTTTCAAAAGCATATCCAAATAAGAATAAAATAAAAGCAACCATTAAATTGCGGATTTATATTATTTCATCCTTCTTTCTCGGTGGACTCATAGGAGGATTTTTATATTCAAGAATGGAGTTAAGGCTTAACACCCTTTTTTTTGCAGTAATTGTTTTAATAACAAGCCTTTTTTATGATGATTTGAGATTTAGAATGATTAAAACAAAAAGAAAGTATAAACAACGTAAAGCCCACCTGTAACTTTCAACTTTAGTATAAGGAATAACAATTATGATAACAAAAAAACCCTCCTTAGTGGGAGGGTTTTTGTTGTATCTAAAAAACGAATTACTTCGCTTCGGCAACTACGTCAAAAGAGAAATTGGTTACAACATCTCTATGAAAGCGAATAGTAGCTTCATATTTTCCGGTACGCTTAATTAAACCTCCTGCAATTGCAATAAACTTCTTCTCTATTTCCACCCCTTCTTTCGCAATAGCCTCAGCAAGGTCTGCATTGCTCACAGAACCAAACAATTTATCACCTTCTCCGGTTTTAGCAGCAATTTTAATCTCTAAACCGTTTAACTTTCCAGCAAGTTTTTGAGCATCATCTACCATTTTCTTCTCCTTGTGGGCACGTTGCTTTAGTGTTTCTGCCAAAACTTTTTTAGCAGAAGGAGTTGCTAAAATAGCGAACCCTTGGGGAATGAGGTAGTTTCTTCCGTAGCCATTTTTTACAGTCACTACATCGTCTGCGAAGCCTACGTTCTCAACGTCTTTTTTTAATATAAGTTCCATAATCTTCTGCTTTTTATTTTAATAAATCGGAAACGTAAGGCATTAAAGCCAAATGACGCGCTCTTTTAATAGCAACAGACACTTTACGCTGGTATTTAAGAGATGTACCTGTAAGTCTTCGAGGAAGGATTTTTCCTTGCTCGTTCACAAATTTCAATAAGAAATCCGGATCTTTATAATCAATATACTTAATACCCGATTTTTTGAAT
>JAGQZA010000193.1 GCA_020435805.1 Flavobacteriaceae bacterium | reverse complement strand
TATTGGTGGGTGCAGGAGATATAGGTGCAGAGGTGTCTAAAATTGCTAAATATTTAGAATATGAAAGCTAATTGGGGTGTCATAAAATTACTACTTCTCATTATTGGAATGGGAGTTTTGGTAGGCTTTACAAGAGAACGAAATAATGCAAGGAAAATATCGAAAATTGATGTGAAGTTTACCGATGAAAACAGCCCGTTTATCACACTTTCGGCGGTTAATAAATTGTTAATACAAAATAACGATAGTGTTACGAGCATCCCTAAAGAAATTTTAGTTTTGAAAGAGATGGAAAATAGGCTGGTGCAGCATCCTATGGTGCGTGATGCTCAGGTGTTTATAACCATTGATGGGAGTTTAGGAGCCAAAATTGAACAACGAAATCCTATTGCTCGAGTGTTGGGAACCCAATCTTTTTACATTGACGAAGACGGGAAAAAAATGCCGCTTTCAACAGTGTATTCGGCAAGAGTTCCAACGGTAACAGGAACTTCCAATACCCATTTTACAGAGCTAACTCCCTTGCTCTTAAAACTGAAGGATGACCCGTTTATGAATCAGATAGTAGCGGGAATTCATAGAAAATCGAATGGAGAGGTGGAGTTACTCCTTCGGAAAGAAGATTTTAAAGTGCGGTTTGGAAAATTAGAGCAGATGGAAAAAAAGTTTCAAAATTTTAAAGCCTTTTTTCAAAAAGCAAAAAAAGAACATACGCTTACCATCTATAAAACAGTGGATTTACAATTTGGAAGCCAAGTAGTGGCCACAAAAAAATAAGACATGGAAAACAGTAACATAGCGGTTGGACTGGACATAGGAACCACAAAAATTGTGGCGATGATTGGACGTAAAAATGAGTACGGAAAAATGGAAATTCTGGGCATTGGCAAGTCTAAAAGCTTGGGTGTTCATAGAGGGGTAGTTAACAACATTACGCAGACCATTCAGTCCATTCAACAAGCAATACAGGATGCCGAAAATTCTTCGGGGATGAAAATTTCTGAAGTGGTGGTAGGTATTGCGGGACAGCATATTCGCAGCCTTCAGCATAGCGATTACATTACACGTTCTAACAGCGATGAAGTAATTAATGATGACGATATCGATCGGCTTTGTAACCAAGTGCACAAGTTGGTCATGCTTCCCGGAGAAGAGATTATCCATGTATTGCCACAAGATTTTAAAGTAGATGGGCAGGCTGAAATTAAAGAACCCATTGGGATGTACGGCGGCAGGTTGGAAGCCAATTTCCACGTAGTGGTAGGGCAGGTTTCTTCTATCCGAAATATAGGAAGATGTGTGAAAAGTGCCGGGCTACAATTGGCCGGAATTACCTTAGAACCTTTAGCTTCAGCCAATGCAGTATTAAGCCAGGAAGAAAAAGAAGCGGGGGTAGCGTTAATTGATATTGGGGGTGGAACCACCGATTTAGCCATTTTTAAAGATGGAATTATACGGCATACGGCGGTCATTCCTTTTGGTGGAAATGTCATTACCGATGATATTAAAGAAGGGTGCTCCATCATTGAAAAACAGGCAGAACTGTTGAAAATAAAATTTGGCTCTGCTTGGCCGGGAGAGAATAAAGACAATGAAATAGTTTCTATTCCGGGATTGCGAGGTAGAGAACCCAAAGAGATTACCTTGAAAAATCTTTCAAAAATTATTCATGCCAGAGTGGTTGAAATTATTGAACAAGTGTATTTGGAAATAAAAAATTACGGCCACGAAGAGCAAAAAAAGAAGTTGATTGCCGGAATAGTTTTAACGGGAGGCGGTGCACAGCTTCGGCATTTAAAGCAGTTGGTAGAATACATTACAGGAATGGATACCCGTATTGGCTATCCTAACGAGCATTTAGCCGGGGACAGTGATAGTGAAACCACAAGCCCTATGTATGCTACAGCAGTAGGTCTGGTTTTAAATAGCTTATCCGGAAAAATAAAAGTTCAAAATGCAAAGATGGTGGAGCAGGATGAGCTCCCTGTGGTAGAGAGCGCAGAAGAAAAACAACCCATTAAAAAGTTAGAAAAGACAGAAGCCAATAAAAGTGGGAAACGTTTTTTTGATAAGTGGGCTGAAAAGTTTAAAGAATTTTTAGACAACGCTGAATAATTGAAAATCCTTAAAAAATAATATATAACAACCTCACAAAAAAAATAAACCTATGAGCAGCAACACAGAATTTGATAACATTTCATTCGACCTGCCCAAAAATCAGTCAAACGTTATAAAGGTCATTGGCGTAGGAGGGGGTGGTAGCAATGCCATTAACCATATGTTTAGCCAAGGGATTAAAGGCGTGGACTTTGTTATTTGCAATACCGATGCACAAGCCTTGGAAAACAGTCCCGTACCGGTAAAAATCCAGCTTGGGGTTTCACTTACCGAAGGTCTTGGCGCAGGGGCAAACCCTAAAATTGGGGAACAATCTGCCGTAGAAAGTATGCAGGAAATCCAAGATATGCTTTCCACCAATACCAAAATGATTTTTATCACAGCCGGAATGGGCGGTGGAACAGGAACCGGTGCTGCTCCCATCATTGCTAAAATGGCTAAGGATTTGAATATTTTAACCGTGGGGATTGTTACTATTCCTTTTCAATTTGAAGGAAAAATACGAAACGACCAAGCACAGATAGGGGTCGAAAATTTGCGTCAAAATGTGGACTCCTTGGTGGTTATTAACAATAACAAATTACGTGAGGTATATGGTAATTTAGGGTTCAAAGCAGGGTTTTCAAAAGCCGATGAAGTGTTAGCCACAGCTGCTCGTGGTATAGCCGAAGTAATCACACACCACTACACACAAAATATTGACCTTCGGGATGCTAAAACCGTACTTGCCAATAGCGGTACCGCCATTATGGGGAGTGCCACTGCCGTAGGATCGCAAAGAGCCCATGAGGCTATTACCAAAGCTTTGGATTCTCCTTTGTTGAATGACAATAAAATTCAGGGAGCCAAAAATGTGTTGTTGTTGATTGTTTCCGGGTCTGAAGAAATTACGATCGATGAGATTGGAGAAATAAGTGATCACATTCAAAATGAAGCAGGACACAGTGCGAATATTATTATGGGAGTAGGTGAGGATGCTTCACTCGAAAAAGCCATTTCTATTACGGTAATAGCTACTGGTTTTAATCCGGAGCAACAACATGAAATTGTGAATACCGAAAGCAAAAAAATTATCCACACACTGGAAGAAGAACAAAGGGCAGAGCAGGAATTAAGTGCAAAACCTACTGCAACGCCTATTACCATTCCATTAGATTTTGATGCTCCAAAAAAGACGATAGAAGTAGCGGTTAAGGAAGAGCCCATTGTAAAGCACGTACTTTTTGAAGAAGAACCCGAAGTTTTAAAAAAGGAAGTACAAGAAATTCCGTTTGAAGGGTATATTGAAACAACCGAATTGATTAAAAACTTACATGTAGAATACGATAGCATTGATATTCATTATTTGGCAGAATTTCAACAGCTTCAGATTAATGAAATAGATGTTAACGAGTTTGTTATTGTAGAAAGCAAAATGAATA
>JAGQZA010000192.1 GCA_020435805.1 Flavobacteriaceae bacterium | reverse complement strand
TCATCGCAATGGGAATGATCTCTGATACAATAACAGGTAAATACGCGGTACTATCCGATATACTCGGAGACGAGGATCACCTGGGAGATATGGATTTTAAGGTAACTGGTTCTGAAAAAGGAATTACCGCTTGCCAAATGGATATTAAAGTAAAAGGGCTTTCGTATGAAATTTTAGTAAAAGCTTTAAAGCAAGCTCGTGATGGACGTTTACACATTTTGGAAAAATTGGTAGCAACCATTGCAAAACCGAATGCCGATGTGAAACCACACGCACCAAAAATGATTACTGTTACAATTCCTAATGAATATATTGGTGCCCTTATTGGTCCCGGTGGTAAAGTGATTCAGGAATTACAAAAAGCAACTAAGACAACTATTGTGATTAACGAAGATCCTGTAACCGAAGAGGGAATTGTTGAGATTCTAGGAACCAATCAAGAAGGTATTGATGCCGTATTAACGAAAATCGATTCCTTAACCTTTAAGCCTGAAGTAGGTAGCGTTTACGAAGTAAAAGTAATTAAATTGCTTGATTTTGGTGCTGTGGTAGAATATACCGAAGCTCCCGGCAACGAAGTACTGTTACACGTATCTGAATTGGCTTGGGAACGTACCGATAAAGTAACCGATGTGGTAAATTTAGGTGATGTGTTGGATGTGAAATACTTTGGTATTGATCCTAAAACTAAAAAAGACAAAGTATCACGTAAAGCCTTGCTCCCAAAACCAGAAGGCTACAAAGAGCGTCCTCCTCGTGACGACAAAGGCGGAAACCGTGACAGCCGAGGTCGCGATAACCGCAACAGAGACAGAGATAAGAAGAGAGATTAAATTCTTGAAAATTATAAAGCCCTTCAGCAATGAAGGGCTTTTTATTTCCTGCGCAACTTTTTTGGGGTATTTTAGACTGTATTGAAAACAATGTCATGAAATATATATTCTTTTTAATTGGAATCTTTTTAACCTTTAATAGCCATTCACAAAAACAAGAATGGATTAAAACTATTGGGGGAGCAAACTTTGAATCACCATCTGAAATAATTGTAGATTCAGTGGGAAACACTTTTATCTTAGTTGAATTTTATGGAACCATAGATGCTGACCCAGATGGAAGTGGCATATTGTTAACCGCTGAAGGTGAAAATCAGAATACTTGCCTAATAAAACTTACAAGTAATGGAAATTTTGAATGGGCAAAGGGGTTTTTAGGCCATGGCATTGTATCGGCTGGGGGTCTTTCTATGGATACGCAAGGGGATATTACTGTAGCAATAAATTTTACAGAAAATCTTGTTTTTCAAGATATTTCCGGAACTTCTGAGTGGCAAACAATGGGAACAATGGATTTCGGTTTAGTTCACATGTCAAGTTCAGGAGGCACCTATTGGAGCTTACATTATTCAGGAACTGAAAATTTTTTTTCTAGTCATTTAGCAAGCAATAGTAATAATGACCTATTGATAACGGGCGGATTTTCCGGAACAACAAAGTTTGATTTAAATAATCCAAATAATGAAGTTACTTCCAATGGAGAAGAAGATAGTTTTTTATTAAAATTGAATCAAAGTGGTTCCTATATTTGGTCTATTGCATTTGGAAGTATTTTGAGTGATTTCCTTGAACAGATTGTGGTAGATTCCAATAATAATATCTTTGCAATAGGTTATTTTGAAGGAGAAATTAATTTTGACCCCTCCAGTGGCATTGATTCTCTCATCACATCAAATAAAGATATATTTTTTGTTAAAATAAATAATACAGGTACCTTATTATTCGCCAAATCTTTTATTGGAAGTTCCTCTACAAATCACATTTTGGATGCAGAAATAGACCATGAAGATTTCTTACTTCTTTCTGGTAGTTTCAGCGAAACCATGGATTTTGATCCTTCTCCAACTAATTTTGAAGTAAATGCTGAAAATATAGATGCTTTTATTATAAAATTGGATAATAATGGCTCATTTGAATGGATATATACTTTTTATTCTACCAATACAACCTTACCAAATGAAGTTTGGTCTTTAGCAGTTGATTCACAAAATAACATTTATAGTACTGGTAAGTTTTTGGACACTGTAGATTTTAATTCTAGTCCCACTGAAGAATTTTTACTTACCTCTTCTGGCGAAAAAGATATTTTCCTTTTAAAATTAGAGCCAAATGGCAATTTTACCCATGCCAGTAAGATTGGAGGAGCTGCAAGAGATGTTGGAACATCTATTTTTGTGAATCAACAGGACTATGTTTTTTTATCAGGAACCTTTAGGGAAACTGCTGATCTTCAATTTGGTAATGAAGTTACCAATTTTACTTCTCTAGGAGTAACAGATTGTTTCATAACAAAATTTCCAAGCACTATTTTATCTAGTGGAAATTTTAGTTTAAACAATGTAATTATTTATCCTACACCAGTAGAAAATTATATTTTTATAAACCTAGGTAAACTAAAAGATACTGTTAAAGTAACTATATACGATTCATTAAGCAGGATAGTATTTGTTGATGGTTTTACTAAAACTTCAGAAATTATTATCAACCCAAACTTGCAAACAGGGATTTACTTGATTGAAATTATAAGTAACCAAGAAAATTTCTTAAAAAAAATAGTCAAAAATTAACATTTTGGTCTGGTTAGATGAACTCATAAAAAAGTGTAAAAAAAATGACAGGAATGCTCAAAGTATACTTTTTTCAGAGTATAAAGAGACTTTATATTTAATCTCTTTGAAATATTGCCGGAATGAAGTTGATGCTCAAGATAATTTACACGATGCCTTTATGGTTATTTTCGAAAAAATTAAAACCTACAAAGGCAAGGGTTCTTTTGAAGGCTGGATGAAAAGAATTACCATTTACAAGGCTATTGACAGGTATAAAAGGAAAAAAGAAATACCCTTAGAGCCAATTGATTATTCTGACGATGACACTTCTATTGATAGTACATTCTTAGATATTTCATTAGATATACTTTTGGATTTTATTCAAAAGTTACCAGATCAATACCGATTGGTATTTAATTTATATCAATTGGATGGATACTCACATAAAGAAATTGCAGAAATATTATCTATTTCTGAAAATACATCAAAAACGAACTATCATAGGGCAAAATTACAGCTCAAACAAAAAATAATAGATTTTAGAAAAGAAGGTCATTCTAAATCACACACACATGAAAAATAAAGAAGACATTGGCAAACTCTTGGCGGAGCGACTAAAAGGCTTACGCCCCACTCCTCCTATAAATACTTGGGAAGCTTTAGAAGATGCCTTACATAAAAAGGAAAAGAAAAAGCGCAGAAAATTTTTCTTGCTTTGGATGACAACAGGTGTTTCGCTAGCGTTACTTATCCTTTTTGTATCCAAAACTACGAAAAGCAACAACTTGGAGGTAAAAGGTTCACTAATAGAAAATAGGGACAATAGCACTACAAAATTTCAAGAAAACACCAGTTATTCCACTACCGAGGAAGTATTTAAAACTTTCAAAATGGATACAATCAATTATACTCAAGAAGATGAAAGTGACACCCTTTATCCCAAAAAACTTTCTACAAACAATGCCGAAAGAAAAAAACTAAATAAAATTAAAAAGCAATTAAAAGATCATACCTTTTGGACTGAAGAAAGTGAAACCAAAACCACAAAATATTACTACTACAATGATGCTACAAAAAAGAC
>JAGQZA010000191.1 GCA_020435805.1 Flavobacteriaceae bacterium | reverse complement strand
CGTTATATGAAAAGAGAAGGGTCTCTTTGGATTATGATTTTTCCAGACAAACCTATTACTAAGAAACCTCTTGAAGTACGTATGGGTAAAGGTAAAGGTGCTGTAGAATATTGGGTAGCTGTAGTAAAACCGGGAAGAATGTTGTTTGAAATTGCAGGAGTTCCTATGGAAACTGCCAAAGAAGCATTACGATTGGCAGCTCAAAAGCTTCCCGTAAAGACCAAGTTTATTATGTCTAGAGATTATCAAGCTTAATTTTTTGAAATTGTCACTATGAAACAATCAGAAATAATAGAAGCATCCACAGCAGAGCTGCAAGAAAAGTTAGCCGAAATAAAAAAAGCTACTACCGATCTTAAAATAGCTCACGCTATATCACCGTTAGAGAATCCAATTCAGCTAAAAACGCAAAGAAAAGCGATAGCCAGAATTGCGACCGAACTAACCAAAAGAGAAGTGCAATAATTGTACCCGCTGAAAGATGGAAGAAACTAAAAGAAATCTAAGAAAAGAACGTATTGGGGTAGTAACCAGCAACAAAATGGAAAAATCCATTGTTGTGAGTGAAGTAAAAAAAGTAAAACACCCAATGTATGGAAAATTCGTTTTGAAAACGAAAAAATACGTTGCACACGACGAGAAAAACGACTGTAACGAAGGCGATACGGTAAGGATCATGGAAACAAGACCTTTAAGTAAAACCAAAACATGGCGTTTAGTAGAAATTATTGAAAGAGCTAAGTAATCATGATACAACAAGAATCAAGACTTAAAGTAGCAGATAACACTGGAGCCAAAGAAGTACTTTGTATCCGTGTTTTGGGCGGTACCAAAAGAAGGTATGCCTCTATTGGTGACAAGATTGTAGTTACCATTAAAGAAGCAACCCCCAATGGAAACGTGAAAAAAGGAAGCGTTTCAACAGCGGTGGTAGTACGTACCGTTAAAGAGGTAAGAAGGCCCGATGGTTCCTACATCCGTTTCGATGACAACGCATGTGTATTGTTAAACGCACAAGGAGAAATGAGAGGTACCCGTGTTTTTGGACCGGTAGCAAGAGAGCTTCGAGATAAGCAATTTATGAAAATAGTATCCTTAGCACCAGAGGTGCTTTAATTCGAAAAAACAACGATGGGAAAGCTTAAAATTAAAACAGGAGATAGCGTTATTGTTACTGCCGGAGATCACAAAGGATCTGAAGGGAAAGTATTACGTATCATCCGTGACAAGAACAAAGCGATAGTTGAAGGAGTCAACTTAGTAAAAAAACATGAGAAGCCCAGTGCGGCAAATCCTCAAGGTGGAATTTCAGAAAAGGAAGCTCCTATTCATATTTCAAACCTTTCAGTAAAAGACCCAAAATCTGGCGCTGCCACTCGTGTTGGGTATAAAATGGAAGGCGATAAAAAAGTACGATTTGCAAAAAAATCGAATCAAGTAATATAGTTATGGCATATATACCAAGACTTAAGGAAGAGTACAAGAGCAGAGTAATTAATGCTCTTACTGATGAATTTGGCTACAAAAATGTGATGCAAGTTCCAAAACTAGAGCGCATTGTTGTGTCTCAAGGAGTGGGAACTGCCGTAGCCGATAAAAAACTGATTGATTATTCGGTAGAAGAATTAACCAAAATCACAGGGCAAAAAGCGGTTCCAACCCTTTCTAAAAAGGACGTTGCTACGTTTAAGCTTCGTAAAGGAATGCCTATTGGTACCCGTGTGACCCTTCGTGGAGAGAGAATGTATGAGTTTTTAGATAGGCTTATTACTTCAGCCTTACCAAGGGTACGTGACTTTGGAGGAATTAAAGCTACCGGTTTTGATGGTAGAGGTAATTATTCATTGGGGATTACCGAGCAAATTATCTTTCCCGAAATCGATATCGATAAGGTAAAGAAAATTGAAGGAATGAACATTACGTTTGTAACTTCTGCCAAAACAGACCAAGAAGCAAAATCATTATTAAGCGAACTAGGGTTACCCTTTAAAAAGAACTAAGAGATGGCTAAAGAATCAATGAAAGCCCGCGAGGTAAAAAGAGCAAAAACGGTTGCAAAATATGCTGAAAAGCGTAAAGCCCTTAAAGAAGCAGGCGATTATGAAGCATTGCAAAAGTTACCTAAAAATGCGTCTCCTATTCGTATGCACAATCGTTGCAAGCTTACTGGAAGACCTAGAGGGTACATGAGAACTTTCGGTATTTCACGTGTATTATTCCGTGAAATGGCTAACGAAGGGCTTATCCCAGGAGTAACCAAAGCGAGCTGGTAAAAAATAATTTAACCGGGTGAAGGTTTCAGTGAAACTGGAAAACCACATCCACTAATTTGTATAAATGAACACAGATCCAATTTCAGATTTTCTAACAAGGATTAGAAATGCAGTAAAAGCTGGTCACCGCGTTGTCGAGGTGCCTGCTTCCAATGTGAAAAAAGAAATTACCAAAATTCTTTTTGAGCAAGGGTACATTTTAAGCTACAAGTTTGAAGAGGGGAAAAACCCGCAAGGAACTATAAAAATAGCTTTAAAGTATGACAAGCTTACCAAAGATTCGGTAATAAAAAGTATTCAAAGAGTAAGTAAACCAGGTTTACGTAAGTATGCAGGTGCTAATGAAATGCCACGTGTGTTAAACGGTTTGGGAATTGCGGTTGTTTCCACTTCAGCAGGAGTAATGACCGGAAAACAAGCGAAAGCCCAAAATGTAGGTGGTGAAGTATTGTGTTACGTTTACTAAAATAACCAAGAAATGTCAAGAATAGGTAATAACCCCGTAGCCATTCCAGAAGGTGTAACCGTTGATGTAAAAGACGGTATTATTACTGTAAAAGGAAAATTAGGCGAGTTAACCCAAGATTTTGATGGGGTTAGCGTAAAAGTTGAAGAAGGAAAAGTCTATGTAGAGCGTCCTTCTGATGCTAAAGATCATAGATCAAAACACGGTCTTTACAGAGCGTTGGTGAATAATATGGTAAAAGGTGTATCTACAGGATGGACCAAAGAATTGGAACTAGTTGGTGTGGGTTACCGTGCCACTAACCAAGGTCAAAAATTGGATTTTGCTGTTGGATTTTCACACAATATAGTGATGGACATTGCTCCTGAGGTTAAGGTTGAAACCATTACCGAAAAAGGAAAGAATCCTATTATTAAATTAACTTCTTACGATAAACAATTGGTAGGTCAAGTAGCTGCAAAAATACGTGGTTACCGAAGACCAGAACCTTACAAAGGAAAAGGTATCAAGTTTGTTGGAGAACTATTAAGAAGAAAAGCAGGTAAATCTGCATAATAAAAATAAGTTATGGCATTATCTAAACAAGAAAGAAGAGAAAGAATTCGCTTCAGAATTAGAAAAACTGTTTCAGGAACAGAGCAACGTCCACGTTTGGCTGTATTCAGAAGCAATAAAGAAATTTATGCACAACTTATTGATGATGTAAATGGTAAAACTATTACGGCAGCATCATCAAGAGATAAAGGTATGGATGTATCAAAAGTAAATAAAAGTGAAGCTGCCAAAATGGTAGGTAAAGCGATTGCTGAAAAAGCTGTGAAAGCGGGTGTAGAGGCAGTAACTTTTGATAGAGGTGGTTATTTGTACCACGGAAGAGTAAAATCATTAGCAGAAGGTGCTCGTGAGGGCGGTTTAAAATTTTAAGATATGTATCAAGATTATAAAA
>JAGQZA010000190.1 GCA_020435805.1 Flavobacteriaceae bacterium | reverse complement strand
AAGACTTGCCTCCAAACGCACTGCTAACAGTTTGACTCGAGAGTTGAGTGTGCATAGAACAACTGTGTTTTATCCGCACCAGATTTTCTGCACGCCAGCCAAGCCCGGGAAAGCCTTATTCAGACTTGCCCAGTCTTGTCTACACAGCCTGCACCTCAAGGCTTCTAGCGGCTCTCACCCCCCTACAGGGTGGCGGGCTTAGTTCCCCGGCCCAGCTAACCACCCCACCGCCCCAGGCCTCTCCATTCCTTCTCCCGCCGCCCCCAGACCCATCGTGCAGGCCCAGAGCCCAGAGCCCAGAGCCCAGAGCCCAGAGCCCAGAGCCCAGAGCCCAGAGCCCAGAGCCCAGAGCCCAGAGCCCAGGCGAGGGGCACATTTAATTTAGATGGGTGTTTCTTAATTCTGAATATCGAATATTTTTTCATTTCCATTTATTTTTCAATCAATGTTTCTTTGATTCTAAGCGGAAAATTTTATCAAACTGAATTTGCTAAAAGAGTAGAGCTCTGTTTCAGCTATTTGCTCGCAAATTTTACAAACTCTAGAAAGGGCTCACTAAAATCTAAATAATCTGCTTACTTTTCAAAATCTGCCCAACTCGTTGTTCCGCAGTTAACTTTTAATTTTCCCCCATTATTTTGCTGTCAGAAACTGCCAAAGCAGTTATACAAAGCATCCAAACAAGCGGCATTTTGCAGAAAGCAGTTGAAAGCAGAAACAAGAATTACATTTTTTAATTTTCGGTTTTTATTCACTTTTCCCATATTCAGAACTCATACTGTATGATTCTACTAAAGGAAGCAGCATTTGCGCATCAGTTTTTACCTAAAAAGCTTATTAAACAAAACGGAAAAAATTGTTAAATATACAATTTTCAATTAAACTTTCTAAACTGTCTTTGCAAAAATATAGCAGCCAAATGTAAAGAGACCAAAAGATAACAGTGTCGTTGAAATAAAATAACCACCAACCAAGAGCAAATACTTCAACTTAAAGCAAAGTAAGCTAATTCTATTTTGCTTCAACATTTTATCCAACAAGACATTTGCCATCTTTGTTTTCCATTGTTTCGATAGCAAGCAGCCTCTGTACAAGTTCAACTACATTTCCTCCCTGTCAAGAAAACAACAAACACATTTTTATTTCGAATTTATAAACTACAAACTAAATGAAGCGCTTGTTTTGTGAACATAAATAAGAAACTGTCAGGTTTGAATTGGATTTATAATTAAACAGTATTAGGCACAATTAAATGAAGCAAAGCGACCGTGTTTACTCTCTGAAACCGTGTTTTCCAGTGTCCAAAAGAGGCAGGCAGAAGAGGAGATTTTTTCATTTGTTATCTTCATTTTTCGAGCCTAAAAATAAATTTAGCGTGGCAAGCGCAATACAGGCGCTCACGAAAAAATAGTAGAAAAGTAGAGTTTCACGGGCATGACATTTTTTCTGTTGATTGCATCGAAAAATGCGAGCCTAGCAAAAGAATGCTACCGCGGATTTCTTTTCACTCTCATGTCACGCAATGTTGCACCATTTTTTCACATTCATTTCATTTCTCCCGCTCATTTCTCAGTAAGATGCATATTTTTTATTTTAAATAGTCTATTTCTCGAACAAGATATTTTTTTATCGCGCAAATGTCTTGCACACTACTTTTTAAAAAATCGCAAAAATTAGTGTCAACCGCGCATGGCTTGTAAAATTTGTTTTTTTCATTCGGAAAAACTGCGTATTAAAATTATACTATTTTTCCAAAAAACAAGACCGGCTTGCCAGTAAAATAAATTTGCCTGCTTGCCTGTCGATTAATCGCTGACTAACTATTATTTTCATGTACAGAATAAACCAGAAAAAAGATTCTCATTTTTTACGCATTCTAGTGTGCTAAGTTGTTAGTAACAAAATATTGTTCACGATATCTATTGACAACTCTGAATCAAATATATCGAGACTATATTGAGACTAAGGAACGCCAACTTGGACAGCAAACTGACAAACATGGCAAACATAGCAACAGGGAAACTGCGTCCATTTCTCTTCATTTGTCTTTACGTTTATAAGATAGCCCATATAGGGCTGCTAAAAATATAGATCCATTATTGGATCAACGGTGTCTTACCATGCAATAAATTGAGTCTTCGCAGTAAGAGACCGTCTTTACGGCAAAGAAAAAAACTAGATCGCCAAAATTTTCTCTTTTTCTAGACCAACCCTACTACCATTACCCAACACTACTATACAACACTTACCAACACTACCTCTACTATGCCCAGTAGTACATTTTGCTTGTTTTGCGGCGGCACTTGCGGTAACCTAATAAATAAATTCTCAACTTTTAATTTACTAGTCCAGCTTACCTTTGCTTAGACTAGACTCTCAGTCCTAAAGTTGCAGACTTTTAATGCAATTTTATAGAAAAATTATTACAACTTTTTGCTTTTGCAGCTGCTTATTTTTTGTTTGTTAGGAAAGGGACAGCGCGAACGCTTGTCCCCACTACCAAAAATTATGCGCTCGAGCCACCCCGATTTGGGGTAGTCGCAGGAGTCAGCCCATACGGAGTGCAATGTACAGGCCTCGTCCTGGAGGCACCGCCTTCTTGATCACGGTATCCCCCGCGCCAGGTAAGTATGAAGCTTTCTAATGTTGTCAAAGCCCTTTTTGGTAAAATGGTTTTGGCGCAAGAAAATAAATCTTCATTTTCTTGCTCTCTTTAAAAAGCCATATTTGTGCAAACCGATCCAGCAAACAGTGCCGCTTTCCCTACACAAAGCAGACTTTTTGCAATTAACGTGCCAAAATCTTAGCCCATATAGAGGAATTAGTTTTACTGTTAATATTTTTCCCTGTGTTTTTGGTAACTGAGCTTGCTAGGGCAGAAAAATAGTACGGAATTGGCAAATCTCTGCAAATTCCGAAGCAGGACAACTAAAGACATTCAATTCAAAATCCAAACAATATTTCGCCTCACGTTTTTCTGTCTAAAATGCCCATCCAATTTCCCTTATATAAATAAAGAAACATTTTAATTCAAAGATAAATTACTATCCCGTTTTTCTAGCAAAAAATAAAGTTAGCTACAAGCTCTGAGATCTACTAGCAGTAGGGTAGGCAGACACCTCGGAATCTGGAATAATTTGTGAAACTGCTCGAAAAATCGAGATATAAATCTTTCTTAAATTACGAGTTCAATTGTTTCTACTTTCACCGCTAAAATAATTTCTAAATCTTAACTAAAAACACAGAAACGAAAGCAAGCGAACACCATTCCACTAACCAAACGTCCAAGCAAACAAGCAAACAACTAACCGTAAGTAATGCGAGTTAGCTGCAACTGGCTAAGGAAAAATTCTCATCAAGCGGAGTAGTCTTCAAAACCTGATTTGTGATCTTCACCTTACTTACTTAGCGCTACCGTAACCCTAATGAACCCTAACCCTAACCTAATAAACACGAACCCTAACCCTAATGAACACTAACCCTAGCCAGCCTGTGTATTTCTGCTAACCTGCATGGAAAGTATTTTTGAATACTACATACATGATAATCAAGTTCGGGTTAGTTTAAAAATAAAAAAATATTGTTAGTTGTTAGGAGCAAAAAAGAATACAAGAAAGGAAGAAAAGGAGTTGCATCGTGTTAAAAATTGCGCCAAAATTTGCATCAGAAAGAAGGAAAGAGCATACGAGAATGGGCAAGTTTAGAAGTCGAAAAATTTTCCAAGTCCAAAAATTGAGGTAAATAGGGAGCAA
>JAGQZA010000018.1 GCA_020435805.1 Flavobacteriaceae bacterium | reverse complement strand
CGTTGTTTCTCTTTCAATTTTTTCCAGAATTTTCCGTACGTAACAAAAAAACCATACAAAAATCCTCCCAATATCACTGCTAACAGGTAAGTAATAGGGCTTTCTGAAATAAAAGAAAAACTAAATCTTGAGAGCATCCATTTAAAGAGGGTGAAGAGAAATGCAAAAGCAATGGCAAGAGACCCTACCGATTTCCAAAACCCTTCATGGCCAATGATTTTTTTAAACATGTTATTTTAGTTTCTGGTTATTGTGATGGCGATTGTGGTCTCGCTTTGTTTTTTTCTCCATTTTTTGAAGAAAGGCTTCATGCAAATCGACTCCGGTTTGGTTGGCAAGGCATAGTACCACAAAGACCACATCGGCCAGTTCCTCGCCTAAATCTTTCTCTTTATCACTTTCCTTTTCGCTTTGTTCCCCATACCTACGTGCAATGATACGAGCCACTTCCCCAACCTCTTCGGTAAGTTGTGCCATGTTGGTCAATTCATTAAAATAGCGAACACCGTGTTCTTTTATCCAGTCGTCAACTTGTTTTTGAGCGTTTTTTAAATCCATAGTTACAATTTTGACAGCACTATTTTTTCTTTTTGTTTATCGACAATAGCTTGGTAAAATTCTTTTAGGGATTGATAATTCTCTGCTGCTTCGGAAGAGTTATTAACTCCTAAATTCATCATTAATTGAATAAAATTTCCCTTTTGGGATAATAAATATTTGAACTCATATTCATTTTCACCTACAATAATATTGGTACTTTCCGGAATACTTTTTACTTGATATCCTTGAGGAATTTCAATAGTAAAAATGACTCTATCAAGCTGTGCATACCCATATTCAACTGGGTATTTTCTATCGCTGAGTTTAAATGGATTTTCTTTTAGCGCCAAAAATACCAAAGGGCTTACATAATATTCTTCATTAATTTCTTCCACAAAATCTGAAGCAACAAAACTAGATGCCATCTTAAGAGGCAGGTAAGGATTATCCATTTCTGAAAATTCAAGATTAGAAATTTGGACATTTTTGTAGTCAAATTTATTGATTGCTTCGGCAGTTGTTAGCCCTCGAAAAGCATCTCTCTTCTCCAAGGCTCTGTTACCTGTATATTGAGCTTTTATTTCGCCTTCAAGTTCTAGATTTTCATTAATTTTAGCAGAACATATATAGGCCGATTGGCTTTTTTCTGCGGTTTGAAGTGGCACCCAATTTGAGGCACCACTTTCCCAAAGCATGACCCCTTGCCAATTAAGTAATTCTTCATCCAAAACATTTGGAGCAGCATTCTTATTAGTGGCATCTAAGAGTAATAACCCGTCTGGAAGTTCAACAGAGGATATCACATAATTAAATCCGCTTCGGGTCGGAAAAATTGGGATTCCGTTTGCTTTGGTGCTTAACAGGATTGGATTGGATTTTAGACCTGCATGGCGAAGCATGGCAGTAAGCATTAAATTAATTTCCGCAGTACTTCCAATACCACTTTTATAGGCTTCTTTTACCCCATCATCACAATAGACCCCAAGGTATTTGTTCCAATTCATTTTCCCCTTTACAAATTCAAAAACTTTAATCGCCTTTTCCTTTTGGTTGGAAACGCCGGCTAAAATCTGGTCAATATCTTCTTCAAAATATTTCTCCTTACTTAACTGGCCTCCAAACTCATCCGATTCATAAATAGTTTTGGTAACTGCTTCCCAATTGGTGGCATACATTTTAAATGGCGAATTTGGAAAACGAGTAAACTCCAATTCAAAAGTTATGGAAGAGGTGTAATTATCTATATTCCCTGAATAGGATTCTTCAATAATAGGCTCTACATCTTTTAATTCAACTTGAAAAATATTTTCTTTAAACTTTACCGTTTGGCGCTCATTGGTTGCTACTGCCCTACCTGTTTCCAGCACAGATCTTGTGTAGGTATAATCTAAGCTTCGCTCCCTACTATCTTGCTTTACGTTATAAAATATCCAACCCCTCCTATGATTTTTGTAATTTAGATATTCGGGAGTTCTAAAGTCCACATAGACTTTATTAACAGGTATTGTTTCTTGGAAACGATAGGTATCAATACTCCCAATTAATGGAGATTTCATGGTGTATTCATACTCAATTACACAACCTTCTTTTAAGGCCGGCATAGCAAACTTATAAGTCTTTCTGTATTTACTTTGCTTTTCTTCAAAAATACCATTCCTACCTAATTTGGTTTCCTCAATTTTGCCATTATCCGCTAGGCTATAAGTATAGCCTTTTAGGCTCCCAATGTCTTCTTTATAGCGGTTGGATTCATCATAGAGACTCAATTCAACATTTCCCCAATCAAAACCTTCTTTTTTATAAATTTTTATTCTTTCAAAGACTTCAGTAACTACATAAAACCCGTCATCTTGATTATAATCAAAATTGGTTTTAATTTCTCGATAAAGCACCGCAGCATTACTTTCGGTATAGACTGGATGTTGTGTTTCTGAAAGTTCTTCTTTGCTTACTTTACCGAATCTAAAATCCTGAGAAAACAGAGGTTGCAAAGAAAAAAAAACAATAAGACAAGTACTAAAAAATTTCATGGGAATAAAACATTTGTTAAGGCAGAAACCCATATGGGAACTTCACATTAAAGGATTATTAAAATTTATCATGATATTTTTCACAAGTTTAGAGTGATTTTAAAACAATCTTGGATTTATCTCTTTTAGCAATTTCTTTTATAAAATCCACATACTCATTAAAACGTTCTTTGGGCCATCTTCCGGAATGTAACACTAAATCTCTTCTATATGTTAGCGCATTTCCCGAAACAGCTACGGTAATAGTATAAGAGCCGAAATCTGTAGTGAGCTTATAAGGTTCAAAAACAGAATCCAAAGTATAGTTTTCTGGCAATTGCAAGTTAACCTCATCATGATACGAATAGCCTCTCCTAATTTCTAAAGGTAGGGTTCTATTAGTATTCTTCTTGGGGATATTGACTATTCTTGAATAAAGATTAGGATTAAGTAACATTCTGTCCCCTGCCTTAGTGATATACGATGGACTTGTAAAATTTAGCTTTTCGGTAAAACAAACAAGATCCTTATCATTCTGAAATTGTATCCCATCAATTGCCAAGCCGTTGTGAAAACCTAACTTATCTTTGTAATGCAGTTCTTTGTCTTTTTGCGTTTGCTGTTCGATTCCATAGATTTCATAGTACTTTAAGCCATACGACTTACTTTCAACTTGTCCTCTTACAATAAAGTCTGCATCCAATACCGCATTAACAGTAGTTGTTTGGTTATTAATTTCTGGTGCATAGGTATGCGTTTTTTTGAACACCCCTCCTTCGGGTGTTATCATAAGTACTTTTCTGTCATCGGTGTGGGTCCCCAAAAAATTGAAAGGTAAATCTTGGCTTGTACATTCCAAAAAGACGAGTTCATCTTCAAAAGGAACTGAAAGAATCACATGATTACCTTGTAGGGCTACAAAATTTTCATCGATATCTAAACCTGAAGGGCCCGAATCTACAATGGTATAATAGGAATCTATCCCTTGGGTTTTAAGTAATGCCTTGGTATAATTTGTTAATCCTTTACAGTCTCCATATCCCAATTTATCTACCTCTTTGGCAGGGAAAGGTTGCCATCCGCCAATACCAATCTGCACGCTAATATATCTGGTTTTATTTTGCATATATTCATAAATGGCCTTGGTTTTAAGCTTGGGATCTTCGATACCTGCCACCAAATTATTTATGGCTAATACCGAACTTTCATCCAGCTGATCCCTTCCCTTTAAGAGTTTATCGCGTTGCCAGGCTGCAAATTTCTCCCAATTATTAATTTGTGTTGTAACTCCTTTAAGTTGAAACTTTTCAGGAACGAACCTTACCCATGGCATAACTTCCCAAAAGGAAGGGCATAATTCTTCACTTAAAATAGGACGAATGTTTTTTGCGAGAAAGTGATACTTCTGAGGGCTTTCTTCGATGGTAATAGAATAATCTTCTAAGTTTACTTTTTTTGAATAAATAGGGATTTCTTTTTCATTATGCAAGGTATAGGAAGCTTCCTCCACACTCATATTTGAATAGGGAAAAGGAATAAAGGCAGGTATAAATGCCGTTGAAGAAGTGTGCTTTTGGTAATAAAATTCTATGGTAAAAGGATAAAAAGTTGGCGTAAGTTTTAATAAAATAGCCCTATCATCGGAATACAAACTACTTCCGGTAGCACTTATATCCATAAAATCTTTTTTCTTGAAAGTTTTCACTTTTTGCCCTTGCTCATTATAAATAATGGCATAGTAGTCTTTAACCGTTTCATAACTATCGTAGAGCAAGTAAAATTGTAGATCTTCCATGACTTTTTGATTAAAAACAGTTACTACAGTTTTATCTTCTATGGTTATGGAATTATAGTCATGAAGCCAAATCTGGGTATCGTTTTGTCTAATGACGGCATTAACCCCTATGGATAGCAAGGGATTAATGTCTTTAACAGCATACTCTTGTGCATAAAAAACACGTAACATCCCTAAAGCAAATAGTGTTAATAATGATTTCATTCCCTATTTTTTGAATCTATTAAAATGGTCACAGGTCCATCATTAATTAGTGCTACCTCCATCATAGCACCAAATTGCCCTGAAACAACTTTTTGTTTACTATCAATTTCAAGTTGCGTTATAAATTTTTCGTAAAAAGGTATAGCAACCTCCGGGCGGGCTGCTCTAATAAAAGAAGGTCTGTTTCCTTTTTTAGTACTTGCGTGTAACGTAAATTGGCTAACCACTAATACCTCCCCTTGTATTTCGAGCAATGAATGATTCATAGCTTGGTTTGTATCTGAAAAAACTCGAAGTTGAACAATTTTTTTACTTAACCATTCAATATCCTCCTGTGAGTCATCATTTTCAATGCCAAGCAAGATAAGAAAACCCGTTTTAATTTCTGAAATTATTTTCCCTTCAACGGTTACGGAAGCTCCTTTCACTCTTTGTATTACAACCCTCATTCTTTATTATAAATATCTTTTCTGTAATGTTCTTCTTCTCCTTCCAAAATTTGAAGGTAGCTTTTGTAGCGAGACCAGGCGATCTCTTCATTTTCCAAGGCTTCTTTTACGGCACATTTGGGTTCTTCAAGATGCAAACAATTATGAAATTTACACTCTTGTTTTAAGGCAAAAAACTCTGGAAAATAATCTCCCAATTCTTCTTTCTCCATTTCTACCACACCAAAGCCTTTAATGCCGGGAGTATCTATTATTTGTCCTTCAAAAGAGAGGTCAAACATTTCGGCAAAGGTTGTCGTGTGCTGGCCCTGCAGATGTTGTTCCGAAATTTCAGAAGTTTTTAAATTCAAATTGGGTTCAATGGCATTGACCAAAGTAGATTTTCCCACACCGCTATGTCCCGAAAACATAGTGACATGATGCTTCATCAATTCTTTTACTTTTTCAATATTCTTTCCTGTTTTTGCTGAAATCCCTATACACTCGTAACCAATCTTTCGGTACAAAGCAGCCAGGTATTTTACTTCCAGCAGTTCCTCCTCATTATAACTATCAATTTTATTAAACAGCAAAACGGCTTTTACGTGATAGGCTTCTGCAGTCACTAAAAAACGATCGATAAAAGTAGTAAAGGTAGTTGGGTTGTTAAGGGTAATCAACAAAAAAGCAACATCAATATTTGCTGCAATAATGTGGGTTTGTTTGGAAAGATTGACCGACTTACGAATAATATAATTGTCTCTTTCTTCAATTTCGTAAATTACCCCAATGGTTTCGTCTCCTTTTTTTTCAATTTCAAAAGAAACCCTATCTCCAACAGCCACTGGATTGGTGCTCTTAATCCCTTCTATCCGGAATTTTCCTTTTATTCGGCATTCGTAAAAAACACCATTTTGTGCTTTTACACTATACCAACTTCCGGTAGATTTATAGACGGTTCCTTTCATTCAAGGCAAAAATCTGAAAAATAAATCTTTTAAAGTTTGAAATATCAATTAAAAGCATTTAATGCAGGCTTTTTTCTTGCGAAACAATTTTATTTTGATGATTGATAGATTCTTGATGAATGGCCTTATAGATGCGAAGGATAAACTCCTCGCTTAAGTTGTGCTCCTCTCCTTCCAAAATCATTTTGCCTAAAATTTCATTCCATCGTTTCGATTGCAGAATGGCCACATTATTTTTACGTTTTAATTCTCCAATGGCATCGGCAATTTTCATGCGTTTCCCCAACATTTCTATCAATTGATTGTCAATAACATCAATTTTTGTTCGAAGTGTAGCCAACTTATTTTTAAACTCCACCGCATCGCCTTCCTCTTTTCTAATTTTAAGGTCAATAGTCATTTGTTTCAAGGTAGCGGGGGTAATTTGTTGCGCAGCATCGCTCCATGCGTTGTCGGGATCATAATGGGTTTCTACCATAAGTCCGTCGTAATTTAAATCTAAAGCAGTCTGGCACAAATCGAATATAATATCCCTTCTTCCGGCAATATGAGAAGGGTCTAGAATAAGGGGCAAATCTGGAAATTTATGCTGTAAATCGATGGCTATTTGCCACTCGGGATTGTTACGGTATTTGGTTTTTTCGTAGGTTGAAAAACCCCTATGAATAACCCCCAGATTTTTCACATTAGCACTATAGAACCGCTCCACAGCTCCCAACCACAAAGATAAATCGGGGTTTACCGGATTTTTGATAAGGACAATTTTATTGGTTCCCTTTAAAGCATCGGCAATTTCTTGCACAATGAATGGAGATACCGTGGAACGAGCTCCCACCCACAAAATGTCCACGTCATGCTGTAATGCCAAATCTACGTGGTGTGCATTGGCAACTTCGGTAGTGGTTAGCATGCCTGTTTCTTCTTTCGCTTTTTGTAACCATTTAAGCCCCAAAGCACCTACACCCTCAAAATTTCCCGGACGGGTACGGGGTTTCCAAATTCCGGCTCGCAACACAGTGGCATCGGTATTTTTTAATTCATGGGCTATTTTTAAGACTTGTTCTTCAGTCTCTGCGCTACAAGGTCCTGCAATTACTAGAGGATGCGACAACTTCATGGCTTCCAGCCAATTTCTTAATTCTTTAGTATTTTCCATTAGGGCATCTTTGAGAGTTCACTGGGAACATTTTCTTTATTTTGAGCATACGTTCCTAATATTTTGAAATTCTTTACATAGGGATCCAATTCAGATACCGCCTCTTTAAAGTTTTGAGGGTTGGTAAATGTTACATCCACAAAAAAAGCATATCGCCAAGGGGTATCGACCACAGGAAGAGATTGAATTTTTGTTAAGTTAATATCGTGCGAAGCCATAACTTGAAGTGCTTGACTCAAAGTTCCTACTTCGTGCCCTAACTGAAATCGTATAGAAGCTTTATTAATGGGTTTTTTATTTACGGCTACACCTTTATTACCAATTAAAACAAAACGTGTCTGATTTTCTTTCATATCCTGAATATTACTATCCAAAATTTTTAATCCAAATCGTTCTGCCACTTGTTTCCCTGCAATGGCGGCCACTCCTTTCAAATTATTTTCACGGATACGTTTTGCCTCACTTGCGGTATCGTTTCCTTCAATAATTTTGAATTGGGGCGGAAATTTTCGCAGATACTCTCTACATTGAAGCAGGGCCACAGGATGCGAATGCACCTCAAAAATATCGATAATGGATTCGGTTTCGAGTGCCATGAGATACATCTGGATGTTTAGAAAAACCTCATCTATAATTTCAAAATCTCCCTTTTCAACCAGATTGTAATTGGGTAATAAGGAGCCCGTAAGCGTATTTTCAATAGCAATAACCCCAAAATCGGCTTTGTTATTTTTAACACTTTGAGTAACCCCGTCAAAAGTGTCGCATTTTACCAAATTTACTTGCCGATTGGGAAACAATTTTTGTACCGCTTCATGGTGGAAAGAACCTTCAATTCCTTGTATTGCAATTTTCATAAACTTTGTTTTACATTGTTGCATAAAAAAACCCGGAAATATATTCCGGGTTTTTGTTTCATATTGTTCTCATTAATTACAATACAACCCGGGTTTTACCAGCAAAGTAAAAAAACCAAAAGTTGAAATATGTAAAAAATGTGTTCATTGTTTTCTTTGTCTTTGCTAAAGTAAACAATACTTTATAACAACAAAATCTTTTTTGCGTTTTTTTATTTGTGTAGCTTTACCTTTTTAAAAAAGTATGTCCATAGAAGTTCATCATATTTCAAAAAACTACGGAAGTCAAAAGGCATTAGACAATGTTTCGTTTTCGATAAAAAAAGGAGAAATTGTAGGGTTTTTAGGTCCCAACGGTGCCGGAAAATCTACGATGATGAAAATTTTGACAACATATTTGTCTGCTTCGGAAGGTACTGCAAGCGTTCATGGTTTTTCAGTTCAAAAAGATGCAAAGGCAGTACAAAAAAGTGTGGGCTATTTGGCGGAACACAACCCTTTGTACTTAGATATGTATGTAAAAGAATACCTTTCTTTTAATGCCGAAGTGTATGGCGTTTCAAAAAAACAGATTGATCTTGTTATAGAACAAACGGGTCTTTCTTCCGAAGCCCATAAAAAAATACAGCAATTATCCAAAGGATACCGACAACGGGTGGGGTTGGCCAATGCTTTATTGCACAATCCAGAGGTTTTGATTTTGGATGAACCTACTACAGGGCTGGATCCCAACCAGCTTATGGAAATTCGCAACTTAATTAAACGTGTAGGAAAAGAAAAAACAGTATTACTTTCTACGCATATTATGCAGGAAGTAGAAGCCATTTGCGACCGTGTAATTATTATTAATAAAGGAACGATTGTGCTGGATTCGCCTCTTGAGGAATTATCGAAAAATACCGCTCAAATTATTGAAGTAGAATTTGATTATCGTGTGGAGGAGGTGGCGCTTCAGCAAATTAAATTCATTAAAAAAGTAGAAAACAAAGCTGGGTTTGTCTATCACTTACATTTTGAAACTGATGGAGATATGCGTGCCGCAGTATTTGATTTTGCACACGACAATGGGCTAAAAATACTTCAGCTACATCAAAAAAATACTTCGCTGGAAAAATTGTTTACCGAGATAACTACTCAAAAATAAGACGTCCTTGAAAAAGTTCTTCAACATCGACTTCTGGGGGTCTTATTTTACAAATAACATCTCCTACACTAACAATTTTCCCTTTGATAGATTGTCTTGGGGAACAAATAATTTTGTTGGTACTTCTGTGAAATAATTCAACCCTTACTACGTCCAGATTTTCGGCCTCTATCCTACAGTCACCGTCAGAGAGACCAAAGACTCCCAACCATGTTTTACCTTGTAAGCGAAATGTAGAGCTACCGTTAGCATTGATTACTAAAATTTGCACGTCTAAATTAGTAAGATTAAAATCGCCATCGGTATGAAACTCATCCTCTTCCTCTCTATCCTCAGAAAGTAAATGTATTCTATCATTTGTTATTCTTCCAATATTTTCTACCGTTAACCCTGAGCTATTTCTAACATAAAGGGTATCTACAGGGGCAGTAACATATACCGTGGTGGGTTGGGAATAATCCCTTACAAAATTACAGCTGTTTCTATCGCTTACTTTTAAGATACTATCTTCTACACGCACTTTAATTTCATTCAATAAATTTTCACCAGTCCTTACCATAACTCTTTTTTCAGGTCCTTCAACCAAAACCAGTTTTACCCGATCCCAAACAATAATTTTATTGAAGTCTTGAACCTCATAAATTTCATCAACAATGGCACCAGAAGCCTGAAAACAATCTGATGCATTTTCAGAATTACATCCTAAAAGAAACACTAATGATAGAATATATAAATATCTCATACTACTTTAAAGTCTCACTCCTAAACCAAATTCTACTGCTTCTGCTTTTGCCCAATGGGCTTTTAAAGTAACAGCAGCAAAAATGTTATCATTAAACATATAACGTTTTAAGCCCAATCTATTATAAATAATATTTTCAAATTCGTAAGGTCGATAAATATAGCGCCCTAATTGAGACACAAAAGCGACTCTATTAAACCTAAGTTCGTGACCAATAAAAACTCCTACCCTCCTGTAATCTTCATCTCCTGTTAATCCTTCATTGGGATATGCAATGGCTCTATAGCGAATTAAATGTATCAAAAAATATGAAAAATAAACATCTACCCCTGCCTGAAAGGTACTTTTATAATTAATACGCTTATCGGCAAAAAAGGAAAAGGTATAAAAGGGGTATTGCCCTAGACCGTTTACATCGGCTTCATTTACTCCGGTCCTAAAGACCACATTAGCATGAATGCGTTCAGCATAATTAGAACTTCTCCAAGAGCCCACGGGTATTCGGGCAGGAAAATTTATTTCATCAAACTGGTAGCTTAAGCCGGCACTGGCAAAAAAGGTATTGGTACTGTTATTGGGCGCTTTAAAATTTGCATTCGAATAGTGCAACACGCCCAAATTAAGTTGAACTCCCAATCCGTCAATGATGTTTTCTTTTACAAACCCGGCTTTTATAAAAGTAGAACTTAAAAACCGACTCCCATATGCACTATTTTCATAATTGTTGTCGGGATGATAAGGGTTTGATGCATAGGCCACTCCTTGCCCAACAGTAACTCTAAGATATCGCTGTAAAAAATACCAGCTAAAATGCCCGTACAATCCATAATTTTCACCTAAAAAAGGGTTTTTTAAATCCTGATAGGCAAATGTAAATCCCCAATCTGGGAAATTATACCTTCCCTCCCACTCGTTCCAACCATAGGTTTTTCGATTATAGGAAAGCCAGAAACCATCAGGAAAATCGGTAATTAAGTGAGAAATATCAGGATTATGCTCTATAATATTGCCATAAAAGTAATCTGCTTCAATAGAGAAAGGTTTGATTTCATTTTGTTGCCCAAAAGAAATTTCAGCAACAATCATCAAAAATAACAGACTAAAAAAATTTTTCATAGCTTTTTAGAAGCCGTAAATATACATTAATCTTCAAAAATGAGTCGTCCAGTGTAGAATTCTTCCACCGCTACAATAGGAGGTCTTTGCACAGAAATAACATTGCCTGTACCTCGTATAACCCCTCGGATTCTGTTGACCGGATGCACTATCATTTTATTGGCACTTCGTTGAAAAACATACAAGTCGTTTACAATTAAATTGGCTCCTTCCAATCTTGGCACTTCATCTTCAAAAGCAATGGTTGCTTTTTCTGAAAACCCATCAATATAAAATCCACTGTACCCATTAGCCTCTATTCTGAAATCCTCACACCGAATGGTTAAGGTAAAATCGCCACTTTTTTTGGAATCGGTTAATCCTCCCGTGGTATTGCTTACCAATCGTAAAAAAGGAACATTAAGCTCCCCTTCTCCAACGACATGATAGATAGAACTATTGCGTATTTCGGTAATATTTTGCACGGTGACTATGGCTTTTGTTATTCCAAAATCCCGTACCAAGTTACAGCCATTATGATTTCTAATGACCAATGTTTCTCCTTCAACAGCAACGGAAATATCATTCAATAAGTTGGCACCTGTTTCAATTAAAACCTCCTGTGTAATTCCTTGCTTAATGATTAAACTCACATCATCTTCGATGCGTATTTTTTGAAAATTAGGAACATTAAATGCAGTTGTAATAATCTTCCCATCGGTTTGAAAACAATCGTTGGCGTTTTCACTATTACAGGAAAAAAGCAATCCAATGGTTACTATGGCAATAATTTTCTTCATTTTTAAATTCTAACTCCCACTCCAAATTCGATTGCTTCGGCATTAACCGCATGAGCTTTTACCGTTCCTACCGCAAAGATGTTTTCGGTAAAATAATGCTTTACCCCAATGCGGGTGTAGGTTCTTGTTTCATACTCGTAGGGCCAATACACATAATATCCTAATTGCGTTGGAATTGCAAAATTCCCTAACCGAAATTCATGCCCAACAAAAATACTGGCACGGGTATAATCTTCATCCCCTTTTAAGCCACTGTTTGGGAAAGAAGCGGCCCTATATTCAATTTCTTTTTGTAAAAACTTTGCTATAAAATATTCGGCGCCAAGTTGAAGCGTGCTTTGGTAATTGATTCGTTTGTCGGCAAAAGCAGTAAACACATAAAAAGGATGCTGCCCTAAATTGATGTTATCGCCTTCGTTAACCCCTCCACGGAATACGAAATTGAATTTAATTTTTTCTGAAAAAGTTTTTGAATCAATTTCATCTGAAAGGTATTCAATGTTTGCCTCTTCTTCTTCAAAATCATAAAATAAACCCACATTTAGGGTAGCTACATTAGTGCCGGAATTAGGTGCTTTAAAACTTCCGTTGGAATGATGCACCAAAGACAGCCCTCCCTGTAACCCAAAACCCTTATATATATGGGGTTTGTAATAATTGAACAAAATATAGGTAGAGCCTACCAAATGACTTCCGTAGGCATTATTCTTAAAATTTGTCTCCAAATCAAAAGGGTTGGTATTATAAGCAATACCTTCGGCTATTCTGAATTGCAGATTTCTATTGAAAAAATAAAAATTATAATGCCCGTACAATCCTATGTTTTGTCCCAATACCGGGTTGTGAAAATCTTCATACAGTAGTGAAACACCCCAATCGGGATAATTGTAGGATTGTTGCCAATACTTGTCACCAAAGGTTTTTCGGTTGTAAGAAAGGATAAACCCATTAGGATGACCTTTCACCAAATGCGCCACATTTTTATTATGCCCCAACATCTTTCCGTAAAAATGCTGTATGTCTATACTAAAATCTGAAACCGCTTTTTCTTGCGAAAAAAGCTGGAAAGACATAAGCAATATAAGCAACAACCATTTTTGGGACATGCCGCAAAAATAACTTTTTTTAAAAGATTTCTGAAGCGATTGTTTTGATATTGTTACTCTTCCCCATGGAGTAGTAATGCAAAACAGGTACTCCTCTGGCTATGAGTTCTTTGCTTTGAGCAATACACCATTCAATTCCTACCTGACTAACAGCATCATTATCCTTGCATTTAACAACTGCCATAATTAAATCATCCGGTAAATCTACGTTAAAACGATGCGGAATTAAATTAAGCTGTTTTTTGGTAGCAATGGGCTTCAATCCCGGGATAATAGGCACTGTAATCCCTTCTTTTCGACATTTATCTACAAAACTGAAATACTTTGCATTGTCAAAAAACATTTGGGTTACAATATATGTAGCCCCTTTGGCAATCTTCTTTTTCAGGAAAAAGATGTCACTATCCATACTGGGAGCTTCCAGATGTTTTTCAGGATAGCCGGCAACACCAATACAAAAATTGGTAGGCGTGGTATTTTGCAATTCTTCCTCGAGATATTTTCCGTTATTCAAATCGGAGATTTGTGACACCAACTGACTCGCATACTGATGTCCATCCTTTTGTGGTGCGAAATAGGTTTCACTTTTTACAGCATCTCCTCGAAGCGCCATCACATTATCAATCCCCAAAAAACCAAGGTCAATGAGAAAATTTTCGGTGTCTTCTTTACTGAAACCGCCACACAAAATATGGGGTATAGCATCTACGTCATACTTATTTTGAATAGCGGCACAAATACCTACGGTACCGGGACGTTTTCGCACTACCTGTTTTTGCAACAAGCCATTGTCAAGCTCTTTATACACATATTCTTCCCGATGATAGGTTACATCGATAAAGGGAGGATTGAATTCCATAAGTGGGTCAATGCCGTCAAAAATGGATTGAATATTTTGACCTTTTAAAGGCGGTAATATCTCGAAGGAAAACTGTGTTTTTCCGTTTGAATTTTCAATATGTTCAGTTACTTTCATTTAATCTGCAATATTTGGTTGAAGCCATTTTTTCGCTTCAGAAATTGATATGTTTTTTCGCTTTGCAAAATCTTCCAATTGATCTTCTTTTATTTTACCAAGACCAAAATACCGTGCTTCCGGATGCGCAAAATAATAGCCAGAAACCGAGGCAGCAGGCCACATGGCTAAACTTTCGGTAAGGGAAACACCAATGTTTTCTTGCACATTTAATACTTCCCAAATGGTTACTTTTTCCAAATGATCCGGGCAAGCAGGGTAGCCAGGTGCAGGGCGAATTCCTTTGTAATTTTCGGCAATGAGTTCTTCATTGGTTAGGTTTTCTTGAACTGCATAACCCCAATGGTTTATTCGTACTTCTTTATGTAAGTATTCGGCAAAGGCTTCTGCCAAACGATCGGCCAAGGCTTTTACCATAATGGAGTTATAATCGTCATGTTGTTTTTCAAATGTTTTGGCTAACTCATCGGCGCCAAAGCCCACCGAAATACAAAAACAACCCACATAATCTTGAATTCCTGAAGTTTTAGGAGCAATGAAATCGGCTAAGGCAATATTGGGACGTCCTTCGGCTTTTTTACTTTGTTGGCGCAGGGTTCTGAACATGAAGTTCTCGAATGCGCTCGAACGGACAGTCACTTCAATGTCGTCATCGTTTACAGAATTTGCCTCAAAAAGACCGAACACAGCTTTGGCTTGCAATAGTTTTTCTGAAGTAATTTTCTGAAGAAGTTTTTGGGCATCATTATACAGCTCTGAAGCTTGTGGCCCCACGACTTCATCATTTAAAATATCCGGGAATTTTCCATGTAAATCCCAACTTCGAAAAAAAGGAGTCCAATCGATATAAGGTTGCAATAGTTCCAAATTCAAATCTTCAATAATTTGAATCCCCAATTGATTAGGCTTTATAATTTCCGAAGCCTTCCAATCTATTGGAAACTTATTTCGGCGTGCCTCATCAATAGTTAAAAATTCTTTTACTTTTTGACGCTTTAAAAATCCTTCACGAAATGTTTTGTATTCCTCTTTTAACAGCTTTTTATAGGCTTCTTTTCGTTCTTTTTGCAATAAATCGCCCACTACCGTAACGGCTCGCGAAGCATCATTCACATGGACTACGGTTTGTGCATATTCGGGATCAATTTTTACAGCCGTGTGCGCTTTACTGGTAGTGGCACCTCCAATAAGCAACGGTACCTTAAAATCCTGTCGCTGCATTTCTTTGGCAAGAAACACCATCTCATCCAGTGAGGGTGTAATTAATCCGCTTAAACCAATGACATCCACTTGTTGTTCTTTTGCCGTAGCAATAATTTTTTCAGGAGGTACCATCACTCCCAAATCGATGATTTCATAATTGTTGCATGCCAAGACTACCGAAACGATGTTCTTTCCAATATCATGGACGTCCCCTTTTACAGTAGCCATTAAAATTTTTCCATTGGAAGAGGAAACCTGATCTTTTTCTGCTTCAATAAAAGGTAACAAATACGCCACCGCTTTTTTCATGACACGAGCACTTTTCACTACTTGGGGAAGAAACATTTTTCCACTTCCGAAGAGATCTCCCACCACGTTCATCCCCATCATTAAATGACCTTCAATCACTTCGATAGGTTTAGAAACCTGTTGCCTTGCTTCCTCCATATCGTCATGGATAAATTCGTCAATTCCTTTTACCAAAGCTCGGGTAATGCGATCTTGCAGAGGTTCTTCACGCCAAGATAAATCTACTTTTTTCTCCTCACGAATCCCTTTAACGGTTTCGGCAAAATCAAGCAATCGTTCGGTAGCATCATCTCTTCTGTTAAGCATGACGTCTTCTACACGTTCCAGTAAATCCTTCGGAATATCATCATAAACTTCCAGCATCGCAGGATTTACAATTCCCATATTCATCCCAGCCTGAATGGCATGATACAAAAACACCGAATGCATCGCTTCCCGCACCACATCATTGCCTCGAAAGCTAAAAGACACATTGCTCACTCCGCCACTTACGCTACAATGCGGAAGATTTTGTCGTACCCAACGGGTACCTTCAATAAAATCGAGGGCATTATTTTTATGCTCTTCCATTCCGGTAGCCACCGGAAAAATATTCAAATCGAAAATGATATCTTCAGGAGGAAAATGAATTTTATTGACCAGCAAATCATACGATCGTTTGGCTATTTCAATACGTCTTTCAAAAGTATCGGCTTGCCCTACTTCATCAAAAGCCATTACAATGACTGCTGCTCCATAGCGTTTTATCAGTTTTGCCTGACGCAGAAATTCCGCCTCTCCTTCCTTTAAGCTAATGGAATTTACTACACATTTGCCCTGTACCACTTGCAGCCCTGCTTCAATAATTCCCCACTTAGAACTGTCTATCATAATGGGAACTCGGGCAATATCGGGTTCGGCAACGACCAGATTTAAAAACTTGACCATAGCTTCTTTTCCATCAATAAGCCCATCGTCCATATTTACATCAATAATCTGTGCACCGCCTTCAACCTGATGCCTCGCAATGGTGAGCGCTTCTTCATAATTTTCTTCCTTTATAAAGCGAAGAAACTTACGGGAGCCCGCCACATTGGTACGTTCGCCTACATTAATAAAATTACTCTCCGGAGTGATGACCAGTGGTTCGAGTCCACTTAATTTTAAATATTTTTGTTCTTTAGTATTCATAATAACCTCTCGACTGCACTCGAGGAGACATTTTTATTAAAAAGGCAAATTTTTCAGATCGACATTTCCACCTGAAATGATGATTCCTATCTTTTTATTTCTGAACGTTTCTTTTTGTTTCAAAATCGCTGCAAGCGCTACCGCAGATGAGGGTTCTACTACCATTTTCATGCGTTCCCAAATAAGCTTCATAGCATTAATAATTTCATTTTCTTCCACACAAATAATTTCAGAAACCAATTTCTGAATAATTGGAAAATTGATATTTCCTAAATGAGTTCGTAATCCGTCCGCAATGGTTTCTGAAGTTTCATTCACTTCTATTCTACCTGACTGAAGGGAACGATATGCATCATTTACCTGTATGGGTTCTCCCGCCAAAGTGTTGCAATTTTTTCCGAAATAATGTACTGAAAGTGCCGTACCGGCAAGCAATCCGCCGCCACCAACCGGAGTTATTACAACATCTAAATCGGGGTAATCAACCAACAATTCTAAAGTAGCTGTTGCATTTCCTAAAATGACGTCTAAATTATTGGAAGGATGCAAAAAAGCAGCTCCTTTTTCCTTGATAATTTTTTCTGAGCTAGCCTCTCGTGCTTGTATTGTTGATTCGCATAAAATTACCTCAGCCCCATAACCTTCCACGGCTTCTTTTTTCACTGAAGGAGCATTTTCCGGCATGACAACATAGGCTTTTATCCCAAGAGTTTTGGCAGCCAATGCTACTGCTTGCCCAAAATTACCTGACGAATGTGTGACCACCCCTTTTTGTTTCTCTCCTTCGGATAGGCATTGAATGGCATTTACGGCTCCACGCATTTTGAAAGCCCCCATTTTTTGAAAGTTTTCACACTTAAAAAATAAGGATGCCCCTGAAAGTTCATTCAAAAAATTAGAAGTAAGCACCGGCGTTGGGTGCACAAAAGGCTTCACCCGCTGGTATGCGTCTAATATGTCCTGTTTAGAGGGAATCATTGCACTTCTTCAAATTTGTGTATGGGTCTGGGCGTAAATTTTGAAGCTGCTTGGGCAATGGCTTTTATATGGGCTGGAGTAGTTCCACAACAGCCTCCTATGATATTGACCAGGTTTTTTTGAAGGTACTCTTCAATTTGTTTTACCATTTGTTCGGGAGTTTCATCGTATACTCCAAAAGCATTGGGTAGCCCGGCATTGGGATAGGCAGAAATGGCCAAATTGGTTCGGCTTGCTACTGCTTCTAAATGAGTCGTTAATTGTTTTGCCCCTAAAGCACAGTTAAAACCAACACTTAGTAATGGAATGTGGGAAATTGAAATCAAAAAAGCTTCTGCCGTTTGTCCCGAAAGTGTCCTTCCGGAAGCATCGGTAATAGTGCCACTTACCATCACCGGAATATCAATGTTTCGCTCTTCCTTGATTTCTTCAATGGCAAACAACGCTGCTTTGGCATTTAGGGTATCAAAAATAGTTTCCACCAAAAGTAGGTCAACTCCTCCATCAATAAGGGCTTCGGCTTGCTGTTTGTAAGCAATACGAAGCGCATCAAATGAAATTGCGCGGTATCCGGGGTCATTCACATCGGGTGACAAACTTGCTGTTTTATTGGTGGGACCCATGGCACCAGCAACAAATCGGGGTTTATGGGGTTCTTTTTGAGTGAATTCATTGGCAACTTGTTTGGCTATTTTGGCACTTTCAAAATTTAACTCATATACCAAATCTTGCATATCGTAATCGGCCATGGCAATGGTGGTTCCAGAAAAGGTATTGGTTTCCACAATATCGGCTCCAGCTTCAAAGTATTTTTTGTGTACTTCGGCAATGGCTTGCGGCTGGGTAAGTGAAAGGAGATCGTTATTTCCTTTTACCGATTTATGAAAGTTTTTAAACCGTTCTCCACGGAAATCTTCTTCGGTGAATTGGTAGCGTTGTAACATGGTTCCCATGGCACCATCCAGCACTAAAATTCTCTCACGAACTATTTTTTCAATTATATGCATAACAAAATTGTGTCTATAAATTTTAGACCTTAAAAAAAGTTATCGTAAAAGAGAAGGAGCCTTCATTTTGTTATCTATTCTGAAAAATTTCAGATAGAATGTAGCACCTTCTTTGATAGACAAAGGGTTGCTAAGGTTTCAAAGGGTCTATTCCCTCCACCTTTCTTAATAACATTTCAAAAAATAAATGAACTAGTACAAAGTAACGGTATAAAATTGTTTTCACCAATACTTTCAAAAAAATTACAGCTTTAAATAAATTGATTTTTCACAAAATCGTTAAGTGTTGTGTTTTCAAGTATCGACAAGGTATTATCACGTACTTGAATCATCAAACTATGGACACTGCACAAATTTTCGTCGGGGCAGTCTTCGCATTTTTCATAAAAATTAAGACTTACACATGGCACCATAGCAATAGGTCCTTCCAAAACCCTATAGAAGGATGCCACAGGGGTACTTCGGGTATCATCCAATAAATAATATCCGCCGCCTTTTCCTTTTTTAGCACCTAAAAATCCTGCTTTTTTTAAGGTAAGCAGTATGCTTTCCAAAAACTTTAAAGAGATATTCTCTTCTTCTGCAATGACAGAAATTTGCACAGGATCATTGCTTTCTCTTCGAGCCAAATTACAAAGTGCCTTAAATCCGTATTTGGTTTTATGTGAAATCATAGATTGAAATTAAATTTTAGAGCCGTTTAATATCACATCATACGTAATAACAACCGATTTTTCCAAAGTAATGGACACCGAGCAGTAATTTTCAAAGCTTAAAGCGGCAGCTCGTAAGGCTTTTTCCGGAGCAATATCACCCTCTAAATACACCGTTACATGGATGCTTTTAAAAGGTTTCGCCTTCCTAACTTCTTCCCTTGTACCCTCTACCTCAACTCGGTACGAAGTAACCTCTTGCCGTTGTTTTTTTAGCACATAAATAATATCAATGGCATTACAACCGCCTACTGCCATAAGGAGTAATTCCATAGGGCTTGCTCCTTTTACTTCATTGCTGGTTTTATTATCTATAAAAACGGAAATTTTATTATCTCCTTGACCTTCCAAAAGGTATTCATTGTTAATTCTGTTAAGGCTAACTTTCATATACGCTAATTTATTTTATCACTTAATCTTAATATATCACCAAAAACTCCTCTGGCCGTAACTTTAGCACCGGCACCGGCCCCTTGAATTACAATAGGATTTTGGCCGTAACTTTCGGTATAAATTTCAAACAATGAGTCGCTTCCTTGCAAATTTCCTAACGCACTACTTTTGGGTACAGGCTGTAATTGCACCTCCAAAATTGCCCCGTCCTCTTTGGATAAATCTCCGCGTAAATCTGCTACATACCGCAACACCTCATTTTCACCAAGATTTTTTTTACGAATCTGAAAATCTACATCTAACGCTTCAAGATGTTTAAGGAATGTTTCTTTTGAAATGTTTTGCCATTCTTTGGGGATCAGATTTTGTACGAAAACATCTTCAAACTCATTGTGTAAATCCAATTCTCTGGCTAATATAAGGAGTTTTCTGGCTACATCATTCCCACAAAGATCTTCTCTGGGATCCGGCTCGGTAAAGCCTTTTTCAATCGCTTTTTTTAAAACACTGCTAAAGAGGAGATTTTTTTCGGAAAATTCATTGAAAATATAGCTTAAAGAGCCCGAAAAAACACCCCTAATTCGGGTAATATTTTCCCCCGAAAGATGCAATAACTTAATCGTATCAATTAATGGCAACCCCGCCCCTACATTGGTTTCGTACAAATATTCTTTTTGGTTTTTTTCCAATACCTCCCTAAGTTCTTTATAAAAACTTAAATGGGATGTGTTTGCCATTTTATTGGAAGAAACGATATGAAATCCGTTGGCAATTAGGGTTGTATAATTTTCCACAAATTTTAAATCGGCGGTATTGTCTATGGCAATGCAATTTTTTAAATCCAATTCTTTTGCAAACGCAATCACTTCAGCTACGGTGTAGTTCTTCCCGTTTTTCTGAAAAATATCATCCCAATTTCCTGTAATGGAATTACGCAATACTGCTTTGGTAGAATTGGCAATACAAAAAATATTCAATTCTAAATCCCTTCTTTTGGCAATTTCAGTTTGCCGTTCCAGAATTTGATCGATTAACGTAGCACCCACATTTCCTCTCCCAAAAATGGCAAGATTGATAGGTTTCTTTTTTAAGGCATTCAAATTAATAAGTGCCTTGGGCTGTTCTAATACTGCTGTGCTCATCCTTTTTACACAAATAAGATTTCTTCTACTTTCTGAACACTTTTGAAAGCTTCCTTAAGATCGTCGATTAAATCTTCCGCTTCTTCAATACCACAAGACAATCGAATCAACGAATCTTTAATCCCTGCTTGTAATCTTTTTTCCTTGGGGATGGAAGCATGCGTCATTTGTGAAGGGTAACACAACAAACTCTTTACACCTCCTAAGCTTTCGGCCAATTTGAAATATTGCGTATGGGTTACAAAGGCATTGGCAGCTTCTTGCGTATCATTTTTTAAACTGAAAGAAACCACCCCGCCAAACAAATTATTTTGCTGATTTTTAGCAATTTCGTGGTTTTTATGATTTTTTAAGCCAGGGTAAAATACTTGGTCCACAGCTTCTTGTTGTTCTAAAAATTGAGCCACTTTTAAAGCATTTTCACATTGTTTTCTGAAACGCAAATCCAAGGTTTCAATACCACGAATGGTTAAAAAACAATCCCAAGGCCCCAATATTCCTCCGGAGGCGTTTTGAATGAATTTAATTTTTTCTGAAAGCTCTTTCGTTTTGGTTACTACCAATCCCGCCACCAAATCGGAGTGACCACCAATGTATTTTGTGCCGCTATGGATAACAATATCGGCTCCTAAATCTGTAGGGTTTTGACCTATGGGGGACGCAAACGTATTGTCCACAACCAATAAGGCATTAACACTTTTTGCAATGATTGAAATTGCTTCAATGTCTGAAATTTTTAAGGTAGGATTGGTAGGCGATTCTATCCAAACCAGTTTTGTTTGTGAAGTAACCGCTTGTGCTACGTTGTTAACTTCGGTAGTATCCACATAGGTTACTTTAATCCCAAGTTTTTCGTACACATGGGTAAACAATCGGTACGCCCCACCATAAATATCATCTACGGCTACTATTTCATCGCCTGCGGAAAGTAATTTCAACACCGAATCAATAGCCGCTAATCCTGTGGCAAAAGCAAAGGCACCATGGCCATTTTCCAGTTTTGCTACGAGGTCTTCCAATACTTTACGTGTGGGGTTATTACTACGGGCATAATCGAAGCCTTTATTTACTCCCGGGGCTTCTTGAATAAAGGTAGATGTTTGGTACACCGGCACCGAAATAGCACCCGTTAACGGGTCGCTAGGAACTGAATGGATAATTTTT
>JAGQZA010000189.1 GCA_020435805.1 Flavobacteriaceae bacterium | reverse complement strand
TTGGATAATTTAATACCCGTTCGATCTTCAATTTGTCATCCCCTGCCACTACAAATTGTATTTCGGCGATAGAGGAATTATTATAGACGTCCCAAGCTTTTACGGTAAGGGTGTGCAGACCTTCTTCAAGGTCTCTAAATTTATAGTTGGATTTCCCTTTGGTATAATCATCCACATCGGCGATATAAAATTCATTCATCACAAATGGATTTGCTTCATCACCATCTAAAATTGCAATGAGGTCGTGGCCTATTCCACTAGAAGTATTAATTCCATTTTCATCTTGCAATTTGGCAATTAAAATAGGTGAATCATTAGTAATTCCTCCGGAAACAAAGGATTCGTCATTCATAAACAATTGAATGTTTGGCCCTTGCGTATCGCTGGGGGCGTTTTCGTTAATGCCTCCCACTAATATGTCTAAATTATACCCGGTTTGATCCTCCAAAACCCCATTTCTTTCGGCATATAAACTCACTTTACCATTTCCAACAGGGATTTGAATATCCCTTGGCACAACAAATTCAAACTCAAACTTACCATTTGTGATGGTAGCCTGACCATTGAATAGGACTTCGCCTAATGTTTTAAAGTCTAAAAGCAACA
Source organism: Flavobacteriaceae bacterium (assembly GCA_020435805.1). Classification (GTDB taxonomy): domain Bacteria; phylum Bacteroidota; class Bacteroidia; order Flavobacteriales; family Flavobacteriaceae; genus Halomarinibacterium. Next base: position 3,191 of record JAGQZA010000189.1, on the reverse strand, counting down.
ATTCTCCTGTTACTGTATCCCTTACTCCATCATTACCCAGCGTTTGCCTTTGTAAATCTTTATCGAATACTTTGGCTTGAAGCACCCCATTGTAATTAGTAATTAAATTTCCTTGAGGGTCCAAAACTTCGCCTCCAAATTTTACTCTACTTAGCGCTTTTAAAACATCGGTAGATTGTGAAATGGGAACATCGTTAAGCGTTGTTAAACGAATGCTTTGTTTTGGAAAAGCAAGTGGAAGAGCCGGATCTCCTATAAAAAAAACTACAAATTCATCCAGCCTTTCAAGATCATTTTTTGCAAGTCGCAATCCTTCCGCAGGAGGTAATGGTGTTTCCTGCCCAAAGCCAAACAAGTACTGAGAAATAATTGGGTTGAATTCAACAGCTGTTGTAACACTTATGGATCGGGTAGTAGATATTAAGCTTATAGCCCCACCGCTTTTATTCCAATAAGTTAGTTCACCTCCGGTAATACGCAGAGGATTGTCAAATCTTGTAAACTCACAAGTGGCGGTAACCAAACAGGTATATTTATGCGTGTTCTGTAATTCCTCCGCCATACCTTTGGTAAAAATAAACTCCTTTGCTAAACCATCTTCTCCCCCATGTCCCAAATAATTGGTAATTAAAGAGCCTACTTCCAAGCCTTGCGCAATGGCATTATTCACTTCAGGATAGCGATTTCCTCCAGCCGAAGTTTCTTGTTGGAAAGCGTCACTATGTATTTTTCGAACATTAATATATGGTTTTTCTTCTGTTATTTGATCCCCTATCACGTCCAACGCAACCTCAAGAGATTGATACTCATAAGGTTCGTCAACATCATCAGATATTAATACAAAATTATTTCGCCAGTTTCCATAGGCTGCTTTTGAAGTGTAGTCTTCAATTTTGTTAACCATATCGTTTGCCAAAGACACATTATCTGCCAAAATACGGCCTATCGCAATATCTAATGTATGGTTAGAATTCATGGTCCCTTCGGTAGCGTCCATAAAGCCAAAAAAATCATCAGACATATAGGAAGTATATGTACTTGAGCTAACCCTGGTATGATACGTAGGCACCATATTATTATTGCCGGGTAATCGGTTTTTATAATCTACCGAAGTATCCCCGAACAAACACACATATTTTAATCTTTTGTCTATAGTGGATGCATTTTCATAAACATACCTAATAAAATTTCGGATGGCAGCAATATCTTGAATTCCTGAGCTAAATTCATTATAAATCTTATCGGTGGTAACCACTTTGGTATTAAGCCCAGAGATAGTTTTATGATGATTGGCCAAACGCAGTGCCGGCTGAATTAAAACGGGTGGGGCAATAATAATATAGTCAACATCTTTAAAACTACCCGAAGCATCCTTAAAAATAGCCCCTTTTAGATTTTGGTTTGAGACTCTCGAAATGGCTCCTTTAGTAGGTGCATAGTAGTTGTTTGGGTTTAAGGCTACATATTCCCTTACGTCGTCCTCGTTTAATGCTAAGGTAGCTTTAAATGCGAAGTTATTGTTATTTCCTTCATTCACTTTTGAAGAAATGTTTTGTGGATTAGTTACATCCCAAACCTGAGAAAACCCACTGGCATTAGAAATTTGATATTCTCCCACACCATTAAGGGTAGCCACATAACTTTTTCGAAATGATAATTGATTTCCGGTTCCTTGCAAGTTTCGGGTAGCGTCTATTAAAATATAATCTAGATAGCCTACTCCCGAAGGATTGCCGGCATTATTATAAGAAAGATTTATGGCCACCGTTTCACTTGAAGCCGGCACTTCCACGATACGCTCCCTATCTGAAAGCAATACTGGGCTATTTATGGCCCCAAAAACAAAAGGATCTATACTTGCTCCATTGATGGACGCAGCCATACTTGTAGCAACTTCGGATGCGCCAGCAACCTTAAAATGTATCTTCATAGGTGATCCTGAAACAATATTAGGGAAATTAAATTCGAAACTTTGTTCGTTCTCAATGTCAAACCTATTTCCATACCATTGCCTTCCCACTTTAGCCGGGCTAAAGTCATCTTCTTCAAAAAATTGAAAATCATTAAAGGTGGTAATCACATGTGCCACATTTCCGGAAGGTTCCACCATAGGTTGTACTCTTAATCCCGGTGTATCTCCCACCGTAACAAAATAATAAGTTTCATCACTATATGGGTTGAGATTGGTATTAGTTTCTTCATCATAACCAAAATTTCCCTTTCCGTAAAAAAGGATATAATCCCCACTGTCAAAACTTCCATCTTCTTCCCCAATAACTTGAATGGCATTCTCCGGAAGGTCAAATATGGTATTTTCGTCGTTCCTAAGTGGTAAAGGTTTTCCACCATGCCCAAATATTTTAAGATTTCTTGGGTTAATCCCGTCAGTATTCATTCCTAAGCTGTTCAGGAAGTTTTTATCTACTTTATAGACTCCGGTTTTGTCTATTTTAAATTTAAACCAATCTCCGGTTGCCAAAACAGAATTACTCACAACCATTCTATAAGATGGTGTAGGAGGGCTACCATAAGTATAGTTAATGGTAAAAGAAAGTAGTTTTTGATATTGGCCATTTGTTTTTACAACAGGAGAAATGGCAATATTGGTATAAATAAGTTCTCTGGCATATCCACTACTTAAAGAATACTCTAAACGGTTAGGGACTTTTTCTTTATTAATTTTTTTAAGTTCTTCAGAAGAGAGGTTCCCCCATCTAATATTTGTTATACTAGCAGTGGAAGAATTTGCAAATCCTTGATCGATCCAATTTTTATTAAAAATAACTGTATCCCCTTCAAGTTGTAAGTTAAGATAGGAAAGCAACTTATCCTTTTTTTCTTCTGCCGTTTCGGTTTTTTTAGAATTGGCCTTAGGCGCCTCCCAATAAAGAACGACATCCTTGGATTGCCCCAAAGATAGAAACGAAATTAACAATAATAGGGAAAGAAAAATAGTTCTTTTCATCATAGCAATAACGAGACAAAGATACAGTTAGTATAAAGTTTTTACATTTGTTTTAAGGAAAAATGAATGCCAAAATAATAATTTATATAGCAACACGTTATTGCATAGGTCATTACCAAAATGATACCCTTACAAAGTAAAAAAATAAAATATTATTGTTCTTTAACCGTTAATTAGTATATTGCGAACTCAATTTTTTCATTTTTTGAAACTATTAACGTTAAGA
>JAGQZA010000188.1 GCA_020435805.1 Flavobacteriaceae bacterium | reverse complement strand
ATCGGGATAGCGCAGTACGACCCCACGGCGAAGATCTATATCTTTGACCGCTATGGGAAGCTGCTCAAGCAGATCAGTCCCAGCGGGCAGGGATGGGACGGTACCTATAACGGGTCGCCGTTGCCATCGAGCGATTACTGGTTCAGGGTGGAGTACACCGAGGACGGGAACAACAAAACTTTTACAGGGCATTTTACCTTGAAGCGATAAGAAACGAAGCAGACCACTGCATATCAACAAAAAAGCCACTCTTTAAGTGGCTTTTTTTTGTTGAATAGACTTATTAAATCATTATAGGTTGATTCCTAAGGTGATTAAAAAATTGTTTTGATTTTCGGTTGAAGAATAAGGAGTTGTTAAACCTGAATTGAATATTTCATTTTTGGAACTCTGTTGAGTTCTTACGTATGCTGCATCCAAATTATAATTTCCGAAGTTAAACCCAATACCAAGAGAATATCCTTGACTATCGTCTAAAATAGATTTGTCTTGATACGGACTTTCTGAAAAATGTAATCCAGCTCTAAAGCTTAGTTGCTGCACTCTATATTCCCCTCCTAATTTTATAGTAGAGGCACCTTTTAGAGCGTTAGTAATAGTGTTGTTCAACGATTGAAAATAGGCGTCGGAAGAAGGTCTAAATTTAATGGAAGCGTAATCTTTATATGAATAATCCAAGCTTATAAAACCAGATTTTCCGAAGACATAAGCACCACTTGCTGAAATTTTTCCGGGAGTACTAAGTCTATAATCACTGAAAACATTAATAATTTTAGGATTGATTGAAACTGAAAAAGAGTCATTATTTTCAACTCTAGTGGATTCTAAATATTGGGTTGTTTCTTCAGAAATGGTAAGCCATGTTGGGGAGTCAAACGTGAGCCCAACCCTAATATTTTCATGTAGTTTTGCAATAGCTCCAAGTTGTATAGAAAATCCATTGCCAAGTACGGCCAAATTGTTTTCGAAATAAATATTTTTGATGCTACTGTTATTGTTTGAGTTATTTTCCCTTAAAAAAGTACTATGTCTATAATCAATGGTGTGTGCATTGAAGTTAATCCCAAAATAATACTGATCTTTAAACTGTGTACTTATATTAAATGAATATTTTCCGGTATATCCATTTGATGCAAAGGCATAATCTTGCTCATAGGTTCCTGTTCCAAAATTGGAAATATAGGCAGTATTGGAAGGTGTTTCTTCAAGGGGGTCAAATATATAGGCTTGATAGCCAAGAAAGGCATTTTGAAAACTGGTTCCTTCGGTTTCACCCAAATAGGCATAGAGATCTGAAATAGATTCATCGTTTCTTAATTGTAGTAAATCTAATGGAACTCCTTGAGCGGAACTTAAAAAGAAATCACCTAAACTTTGATTGTTGTTTCCAACTACAAAAAATTCATTATTGAAGTTGTTTTGTGTATTGAAATTAATTCCGAAGGTAAATTTTTTCCAATCCGAATTTTCATCTCTATTATTCCAAACAAAAACAGCTCCTATTTGATTAATATCGAAGTCTGAATAGGTATTTTCCACCACATTATTAAAATAAGTGTTTTGGTTTTTCTTATTATAAGCAGCAAATGAAACCCCAATGGTATTATCTAAGAATATTGAACTGCCGGCAGGATTAATACTTATTGCAGAGAGATCTCCACCTAAGGCACCAAAAGCCCCGCTTAAGGCACTAAATCTTGCTGAACCCTGAACATTCTCATTACTATATCGTAGGGCGTCGGTCATGTTTTGGGACTTTAAAATTGAGAATGAGATAAGCCCTATGAGTAAGAAAAAGTTTCTTTTCATTTATTAAGTTTTAAAATGAGATATATAGTTTATCCGCGACCGCCTCTTCTTCCGCTACTACTTCTGGAAGAACTTCCGCCTCGGTTAATTGATCCACCCGAATTTGTGGAAGGTCTTGTGTTTGTACTAGGCCTTGTGTTATAATTTGGTCGGGTGTTACTAGGTCTTGTATTGTTGTAATTAGGTCGAGTGGTGTTGGGTCTGGTATAACTGGAATTAGGTCTTGTTGAACTTGAATTGGTATTGGGTCGTCCTCTGTATATAGAACTGTTATTTCGCGATGTTCTTCTGTTTAATTCAGAATTTGAATATCCTCTTCCTGAAGTTGCAACATTAGATCTTCCTCTATTGTATGAGGATCTTCCCGCTATGTATGTAGAATTACTCCTGCCTCTATTATAATTTGAAGCGTAATACCCTCCATGATTGTAATAACCATTGTAGAAATAAGGATTATAATAGTATGGAGAACAATACCAAGGGTTATAAAAACCACCCCAGTAACCTATATTCCATCCCCAATAAGGGCTTCCCCAATAACTATAATATCCCCAAGGACGATACCAGCCTCCGTATCCCCATCCCCATCCGTGTCCGTACCAACCGGTATAGCCCCAGCCGGCATAACCCCAACCTGTATTGTAAACATTTACGGTTACTTCCTTAGTGTTGCTTCCCCAAGAACCGTAGGATTCGTCATCACCATATTCCTTTTCTTCAGTAACGATGTAGCCATCATCATCTAAACTTTCCGAAGTAGAATAAGACTCTATATCTGTAAAGATTACATCTTCTTCAGGAAGTTGATCGTATAAACTGGTTTTAGATTTAAAGTATTGTTTGTAGTAGTTGTTTTTGTTGTCAGATTCGGTTTCTGAAATATATTCAGTATTAGCTGTTGTGCTAGTATTGTAAATCCCATCTCTGTCTGCCACACTTTGGGAGGAAGAGCAGCTTAAAATAAATAGAGAAAGAATTCCAATAACTAGAAAAGGTATTATTTTTTTAAGAGAGATAAAAAGGATTCTCATAACACTGAATTTAATTGTTGGACATTATAAAAATAAGTAGTTTTGCCGAAACAAAATAACTTTTAACACAGGCACAATATTTATGCCAAATAAAGGATTATGGGAAAAAACTTAACCACACGTGCAGAGGATTACTCAAAATGGTATAACGAACTGGTAATCAAGGCAGATTTGGCTGAAAATTCTGGAGTAAGAGGGTGTATGGTAATCAAACCGTATGGCTTTGCCATTTGGGAACGGATGCAGGCAGAATTGGATAGAATGTTTAAAGAAACCGGGCATCAAAATGCCTATTTCCCGCTATTTATTCCGAAATCTTATTTCAGTAAAGAAGCAAGTCACGTAGATGGTTTTGCAAAAGAATGTGCTGTGGTTACGCATTATAGATTGAAAAATGACGAATCCGGGAAAGGAATTGTAGTAGATCCCGAAGCCAAACTGGAAGAAGAGCTAATTGTTAGGCCTACTTCCGAAACCATTATTTGGGATACCTATCGAAAATGGATTCAATCCTATAGAGATTTGCCAATTTTGGTAAACCAATGGGCTAATGTGGTACGATGGGAATTGCGAACCCGGTTGTTTTTAAGAACGGCCGAATTTTTATGGCAAGAAGGTCATACCGCCCATGCCACTAAGGAAGAAGCTATTGCTGAAGCCGAACAGATGATGAATGTCTATGCAGATTTTGTGGAAAATTTTATGGCCATTCCGGTAATAAAAGGAGTAAAAACAGAGAGCGAACGTTTTGCAGGAGCTTTGGAAACCTATTGCATTGAAGCGTTAATGCAGGACGGAAAAGCATTGCAGGCAGGAACCTCCCATTTTCTTGGGCAAAATTTTGCCAAAGCTTTTGATGTAAAATTTGCTGACAAAGATGGAAAACAAGAGTATGTATGGGCGACTTCCTGGGGAGTTTCTACTAGATTGATAGGCGCACTTATCATGACGCATAGTGATGATAACGGATTGGTACTTCCTCCAAATCTTGCACCG
>JAGQZA010000187.1 GCA_020435805.1 Flavobacteriaceae bacterium | reverse complement strand
TGTTGAATTTTGGTGTTACCGTTTCAACTTCTTCAATTCCAATTACTAGTTCGTCTAGTTCGTTGTTTTTTTCCGTGTTCATAAATAAAAGATTACTTAATTAATGCCTACTCTGTTCAGTTTTCGGCTTCCCTGTATGTTTTTCAAATTGCACCCAACGGTCTCGTATATGAGCCGTAGCGGATAATATGCACAAAACTTTCAGTTTGGCACAGACCATAAATATACAAAAAAGCCATAGACGAAGCACAAACTCCGCTATGGCTTATATACATTGTTGTGCGTTCGTACTTTTTACTCTGCTTTATACACTTCCAATTCAATTTCTATCATAAATACTGGAATCGCTAATTCCTTAACTCCAATCCAAGAACCTGTAGGAAATTGTTTAGTATAAATCGTATTGCGGTAATTGGCAATTTCGAGAAACAATGGCATATTAGTGGTAAAAATATTCTCTACGATTACGTCATCGAAGGTACAATCGTAATGTTTTAGTATTTTTTCTAAACTGGCATAACAGTTTTTCATTTGCTGTCCTAAATCTCCAACAGCAGTTGGATTTCCTTCATCGTCCATACTCACAGCACCCGATATTTTTATAATATTTCCGATTTTAACAGCGTGAGAATATCCAAATGCCTTTTCGACTTCTGGTCGAAGTGAAAAATATTCAGGTTTTTCCTTTTCAACAATTGCTTCTTTTTCAATTTCCTTTGATGATTCTTTTTTCTTTTGTTCACAACTTTGAAGTGCGATACATAATATGAATAATAGTAGAATTAGAGATAAATGACTGGTGATGTTGACTATTTTTTTCATAATGTTTTTATTTTCTTGAATGAAGACCGATAGTATTTCCTTCCGTGTCCATTAAAATAGACACAAATCCAAACTCTCCAATTGACATTTTTGGTTTAAGAATTTTTCCACCTGCCAGTTTAACTTTTGTTTCTTCGTTGACGCAATTTTCTGAAGAAAAATAAACTACAGTATTATTTTCATTCGCTACATAATCCTTTTTTTCCACTAAAGCTCCTGTAGCGTTGATTCCTTGCTCGTCAAAAGGAAAGGTGGATTGTTTTCCCCACTCAATTGGTAAATCAACAAGTTTAATGTTAAATACACTTTCATAGAATTGTTTTGCACGTTCTAAATTTGACACATAAATATCAAACCAACAAACAGGATTTACATTTTTCATTTTTATATAATTTTAAGTTCTATTGCTAAATTGCAAAGCAAAGTTGCGAAGACTTTGAAACTTAAAATTGTAAAAATGGGACAAGGTTATTCCGTACTGTTGAATATCAATGACATTTTTAAATTGTCTCCATAAAATTCTTTAGGTGTTAAACCTGTAAACTCTTTGAATTCTTTGATGAAATGTGCTTGGTCGAAGTATTCGTTTTCGTAAGCCAAATCGGTAAGACTGTCAACTTTTTTTGATAACAATATTTTGAGTGTGGCTTGAAGTCGTATAGTTTTAGAAAGTTGTTTCGGACTTAAACCAATAGCAGATGAAAATTTGCGTAGTAATTGTCTGCGATTAATGCTGTTTTGTTTAGACAGTTCATTAATTGAAAGTTGACCATTAGCCGTCAAAATAGTTTCAACAGTTGATTTAACAATGTAGTCAATGATTATAGTATCTGCCAAACGCTTAAATAAAAATGTTTCGATAAGATTTATCCTTTCCGCAGTTGATTCGGCATTTAGTATCTTTTGTTCTATTTCTTTGCCATCTATTCCAAATAATTTTTCCAATGACACGTCTGTATTTTCCATTTCCTTTATCGGAAAAGTTGCAAAAGGTAAAAATCCGTTTGGATGAAAACAAACAAAGAAAGTGCCTGTTTCTCCTGTTGGTTCTACTTCATATGGTCGTGTAAGTTGTCCGATGACAAAGGATTTTGGCAGAAAAAAGATTTTTCCATTTTCGTTGTAATGTTTGTACAAATCGCCATAATGAAAAATCATTTTTATACAGCCGTCGGGAACGATTGTGTTTTTTTTCGGGGCTTTTTCTTTCGGAATTTCCAATGTCCAATAACATTTAACAAGTGTCGCTAAATCTTCGTGCGGTTCAAATGTTTTGTGATTCATTGGTGTTTTTTATTTGTGACGAGTGTTTTTTTGTATGACGCACAACGGTCCGGGCTATAATATCGGCGGGGCTGGTGGCGACCCCGCGGCTTCGCCGCAGGCGAAAAGTCGGAGTGTGAAGCCACGTCGAAATATAGTCAGATAGTTTATAATTTTAAAAGTAGTGAAATTATTCTTTTACTTATTCTCCCCAGCTGGATTATAGCCGTTGTTAGCAGCATACTCTTCCATTTTATCGCCCTTTATGTATGCTATATCTTCAATCAGTATCAAATTCCGATTTAAATAATGAATGGGATTTAATATTCTTTTGGTCTTTCCGTTAGCATAAATTTCTCTAACGGGCTTCTCATTTATAAAAATTAATCTATCAATATAAAAAGGACTTATTGAAATTTCACAAGTCAAAAAATCAGGAGGTGTACAATAATTCTCAATTAAATCCCCTGATCCACCCCGAAAATCAAATCTAATAGTTGGGACTTTAAGCTGTTTGTTTATTGAATCATTAACTAAATGGAAAAACCCTTTTGGGTTAATAATTCTTGTTGTTGCTATTATTTGATTATTATCATAATAATAAAAAGGACCCAAAGTATCCTCTTTAATATTTTTCCCATCAAACCTACCAATTCTAACCCAATTACCTACGAGAAAACTTTTGATAGAGTCTTCTTTCCATTGTTTAAAACTTTTAACATTATCATTATTAAAAGAAATTCGTCTGGTAGGTATACAGCCACTTATTAATAAAATTATTAGAAAATATTTGAACACTTGTACTATTTTCATAAAGTTGCTGCTAACGGTCCTGGCTATAATATCGGCGGGGCTGGTGGCGACCCCGCGGCTTCGCCGCAGGCGAAAAGTCGGAGTGTGGAGCCACGTCGTAAAATAGTCAGATAGTTAATTGTTTTAAAAGTAGTTAAATATATTCTGTTTATTACAATGCCCTGCTGAATTATAGCCGTTGTTATGGGTAGTTTAAATTTCATATGTCAAATAGCAAACCCCTTTTTTAATTAGTTTCGGATTTTCATTTCCGTTGCTTATTTGTCTGGTTAATTCAATCAACTCTTTATCAGTTAATGGTCTTTTACTATGAATCCAAGGAATTACAAGTTTATATGATTTTCCAAGTACTATGGTCAAATGTTTTGTTCTCATTGAAAGTGAAATGAACTTATCGAATGAAGAAAATGTCGGATGCTCAATTGAAAATTGATAATTATCATAAGCTAAATCTGTCTTGATAATACCGTCATCATTTGGAGTGAGTTTTATTTTTTCCCCATTGGAGTTAATAATAGTCGGTTGTATGTAGTAAATCGGGATATTATCCTCATCAACTATTCTAATTTCAATTGATTGTGTTGAATTATTTGTTTCATCAAAATCTACAGATTCAGTTTCAACAAAGTAAAAACTTGACCTGTCAGGTAAATTTAGTCGGTAAGAATAATTGTATTTGTCCTTTTGAGAGAAAGTCAAAAGGGGAATAGATAATAATAGAATTAGAAAACTTATTTTCATAAATTACCCATAACGGTCTGGGCTATGATTTCGGCGTGGAAAATTCCGTGGAATTTTCAGCGATGAAATCAGCTTTGTTAAAAGTACGTTTTTTTCCGATGGGAAAAAACACCCACGCTGAATTATAGCCAATGTTACCTACTGTTACGACCCATCCGAGTAAACACGTACCGCTCCGCTTCAGATTGGCAAAATCAGTGTATTCTTTTTCCACAAATTATCAATTGAAAGTATTTT
>JAGQZA010000186.1 GCA_020435805.1 Flavobacteriaceae bacterium | reverse complement strand
TTGTAGTTCATATCTTCAGGGATTTCCACTACAAATTCTTTAATAAACGATGCTACGTTATAATTACGAACAACGGTTGCCTCCCATTTTTTAATTCCGAAGACTTCTTCCGGAATTTGAATGTTCATATCCTGTTTTACTTTTACCTGGCACGCCAAACGAGCTCCGTGTTGTAATTCTTTCCGCGTAAAATGAGGCGTTTCGGTAGGAAGTGCTTCTCCTCCACCTTCTAAAACGTGACATTCACATTGAATGCAGGTTCCTCCACCTCCACAAGCAGAGGGAAGGAATATTTTTTGGTTTCCAAGAGTTGAAAGTAGGGTTCCACCCGAGGGTACTTCAATTACCTTTTCTTCATTAATGGTAATTTTTACAGGCCCCGATGGAGACAATTTTTGTTTCGTAAATAACAGTAAAGCTACCAGCAAGAGCGTTAATATAAGGAACGCCGCTACGGTTGCTAAGATGACACCTAACGTACTTGCTAAAATCATAGATTATTCGGTTATCGTAGAAACTTCCGCAACTTCTTCGGTTGTTTCCATTGTGTTGTTAATTTCTTTTTGCTCTACAGCAGTTTTTGTTTCTTCTTTTTTGGGAGCATCATCCCCTCCGGTCAACATTCCACCAAAACTCATAAAACCAATCGCCATAAGTCCTGTGATGATGAATGTAATTCCTAGTCCGCGTAAGGGTGCAGGAACATTACTGTAACGAATTTTTTCACGAATAGCAGCAATAGCTAAAATGGCCAAAAACCAACCAATTCCTGAACTTAGACCATAGTTAAATGCTAATCCTAAGGTTGCAATATCTCGAGATTGCATAAATAATGAACCTCCCAAAATGGCACAGTTTACCGCAATAAGTGGCAAGAAAATTCCTAAGGAATTGTACAATGAGGGTGAAAATTTCTCAACTACAATCTCTACCAATTGCACCATAGTGGCAATGGTGGCAATAAAAAGGATAAAAGAGAGGAAGCCTAAATCGTAATCGGCATATTCAGGACCCAACCAGCTTAATGCACCTTCTCTAAGGATGTATTGATCTAACAGCCAGTTTAAAGGGACGGTAACTGCCAGTACAAATATTACCGCAGCACCCAACCCTACGGCAGTGCTCACTTTTTTGGAGACTGCAAGGTAGGAGCACATTCCGAGGAAGGTGGCGAATACCATATTGTCCACAAAAATCGATTTGAAAAATAACTCTACGTGTTCCATATATTTTATTCAGTTATTGAAACTGTTTCTTTTTAATGATCTTCAATTAATGCTTTATTGCGGCTACGTTGCACCCAAATAATAATACCTACTACAATCAAGGCCATAGGAGAAAGTAGCATAAACCCATTGTTTTCATATCCAATGGCATATAAACCTGTTTTATTGATAGGGTCTCCCAACACTTGAAAGCCTAACAATGTTCCTGAGCCTAACAATTCTCTAAAGAACCCAACGATGATTAAAATCACTCCATACCCGGCGGCATTTCCAATACCGTCCAAGAAGGAACGCCAAGGGCTGTTTCCAAGGGCAAAGGCTTCAAAGCGACCCATAATGATACAGTTGGTAATGATTAACCCCACAAAAACTGAAAGTGTTTTACTTAATTGATAGGAATAGGCCTTCAGAATTTGATCAACAATGATTACTAAGGCAGCTACCACTACCAATTGTACGATGATTCTAATTTTGGAAGGAATGATATTTCGCATTAATGAAATAACTACGTTCCCTAATGCTAAAACTGCCATTACCGAAATCGCCATTACAATGGATGCCTTCAGCTGTGCAGTAATTGCCAATGCCGAGCAAATCCCTAACACCTGAATGGTAATTGGGTTGTTATCGGCTAACGGGTCTAAAATTAATCTAGTGTCTTTTTTTGATAATAGTCCCATAGTCTATTTTTTGATTGATTGTAAATACGGAATATACATTCGTACATCTTTTTTTATCATAGCGGTAACACCATTTCCGGTAATCGTTGCTCCCGCTAACGCATCAATTTCATGATCGTCTTTTGTTTTGTTTAAAGGGTCGTTATTGCCTTTGGCTACCGAAATTCCTTCAAATGCCTCTCCACTTCCACTCATGATTTGTTCTCCTTGGAAATCATCCATAAAGTAGCGTTGTTTAATTTCGGCACCCAAACCCGGGGTTTCTCCCTTATGATCCAGATATACACCTTGTACTACCAATGCATCGTCAACCGAAACATAGCCCCAGATAGCATCCCAAAGTCCTTTCCCTCTCATAGGAATGATGTAAAAAGTCTTTCCATCTTTTTCACCCACAAAAAGAGGCAATCTTCTTTTGTAATTGGCATCCTTTGCCAAATTTTCTTCTTTCTTTAAATCGATAAGGTAGGCATTGGGGTCTTCGGTAACTTGATCCCCTTGAATAACCAATTGTTTCTTAACGTATTTTGCAAATTCATCCTTTATTTTATCGGCACCTACAAAAGTCACATCGCCATCGCCTTCATTTTCGTTAACTCCCATAGCGTAAAGGATGTTTTGCTGAATTTCAATCCGTTGATTTTCTTTAATAGTAGGTTTTAAACCTTGTGCAACAAAAGCCAACAAAGCTCCTACCACAACTACCATAATAATTGAAAATATAATGGTATAACTATTTTTATCTGTGTTTAAAGCCATGATTATGTATTTTTAACTTTTAAACGTTTCATTCTTCTTTTTACATTTCCCTGAACCACATAATGATCTATGGTAGGGGCAAATACATTCATCAATAAAATAGCGAGCATTACTCCTTCGGGATAGGCCGGATTGAATACCCGAATGAGTATAGAAATAAAGCCTATAAAAAATCCATAAATCCACTTCCCTCTATTGGTCTGTGAAGCCGTAACGGGATCGGTAGCCATATATACAATACCAAAAGCTAAGCCTCCTATGATAAGATGTTGCCAATAAGGTGTGTGCATCAAACTATAAAACTTACTTCCTTCTTGAATCCATCCGGCATCTACCACACTATTAAAAATAAAGCCCATAGTGATGGCACCCAATACTGCGGAAAGCATAATTCGCCAGCTACCTATTTTTGTAAAAATTAAAAACAATCCTCCCAAAAGAATAAGTATGGTAGAAGTTTCACCAACGGAACCCGGAATAAAACCAAAGAACATATCCATTACTGAAGTATCGTGTCCAGATATTGTAAGAGTATGTTTACCTTGCGCAAGAGCACCTAGAATTGTTTCTCCTGAAATAGCATCGGGTGTCCCTTCCAGTGCCTTAGCACCGGCTACCCAAACTTTATCTCCACTCATCCAGGTAGGATAGGCAAAGAATAAAAAGGCACGAATGGTAAGTGCAGGGTTTAAAATATTCATCCCTGTACCACCAAAGACTTCTTTCCCAATAACTACTCCAAAAATAACGGCGATAGTTAACATCCAAAGGGGTATATCTACAGGGACAATTAAGGGTACCAGCATTCCGGTAACCAAATATCCTTCTTCTACTTCATGACCTTTAATTACGGCAAAAAGGAATTCTACAGCAAGTCCTACACCATAAGAAACAAGCACTAACGGAAGTACTTTCCATGCACCTAAAGCAAAGTTTGCCCAGCTCCAAAATTCGGGGCTGAAAAACCCAGCAGACACTGCATTTATTTCACCTGTAGCCAAATGATGCTGATATCCGGCATTAAAGATTCCGAAAATTAAACACGGAATCAACGCCATAATCACCGTGTTCATGGTTCTTTTAAGGTCGTCTGCTCCTTTTATGTGGGTTCCGCCGTGGGTAGTTTCATTGGGAGAATATAAAAAGGTATGCAATGCATTGAAGGCAGGAGCCATCTTTTTACCTTTATATTTTTCTTTCAGTGAATGTAATTTTTGTTTCAATCCCATATACTAACTATTTTTCATTTTTTCAAAATGAATAATTATCCAATTTCTTTATACATTAAGTC
>JAGQZA010000185.1 GCA_020435805.1 Flavobacteriaceae bacterium | reverse complement strand
GTTTTCGGGAATCTCCAATACCTCTAAGGAATACTGAATTTGATCCTTCCGAAGCGAAATAGCATCTCCGGGATAAACTTCTCTAGAAGGTTTGGCTACTTCATCATTCACTTTAACAGCCCCTTTTTTGCATACTTGTGTGGCTATATTTCGAGTTTTGAAATAGCGGGTACACCATAAATATTTGTCAATACGCATATAAAAACCCTTTAAAACTACGTTAAAGCTGTGACAAAAATAACTGAAAATTGTATCTTGCGCCATCAAAAAAATGAAGATGAAGAAATCAATTCAATTAGCTACTTTACTTTCTTTAATAGTACTTACAATTTTTTCCTGTAAAAAGGAGGACGATGGAGTAACTTTTGTTCCTGCTAGGGATAGAGCAGAAGAGGCTCCTGTCTCTGTTGCTATTGTAGAAGAGTATCTTCGCACACATTTTTACAATTATGAGGAGTTTGCAAATCCCTCGGCTGAATTTGATTTCAAAATTAAATTTGACACGATTGCAGGTGACAACGCTAGTAAAATTCCATTGATTGATCAGGTGCAATCTAAGACAGTTCCAGATAGGATTGCTGATGGGGTAACGTATAAACTTTATTATTTAAATGCGTTGGAAGGTGGAGGTCAAAAACCTAAATTTTCAGATGTTGTAACGTTACGTTATGAGGGAATTTTCTTAAATACAGAATTTACCCTTTCTCCCTATACACAACTTTTTGACAGTGCCGCAACCCCTATTAGTTTCGATTTAACAAACGTAGTTAATGGTTTTCAAGATGGTGTTATAGAAATTAAAACTTCACCTACAGGCCCAATCACCGATCCTGATGGTACTGTAAGATTTGAAGATTTTGGTGTTGGTGCCGTTTTTATGCCTTCGGGATTAGGGTATTATGTAAGCCCTCCTAATGGCTCACCCATTCCATTTTACTCTCAATTGATATTTACATTTCAACTATATGCCAAGCGGGTGGGAGATCAAGATAATGACGGTATCCCTACTATTTTGGAGGATTTAAATGGAAACCAGTTAGAGGAAGATGATGATACAGATAGTGATAATTTTCCCAATTATTTTGACCCAGACGATGATAACGATGGAAGACCTACTTTACAAGAACTTATCATAACTGAATATGAAAAAGACCCTTTAGATCCTGATCCGGCTTTAGGTGCAAATGAATTTGAATATGATAGAGAAGAGGTTGTCATTAATGGAGTAACCAAAATCATTATCACTACCCATAAGTTTAAGGATAATGATGGCGATGGAATTTTTGATCACTTAGATGACGATATATAATAAAAAAGCCCTCAAAATTTTGAGGGCTTTTTTTATTTAAAGAATGAATTATTTTCGTGCTATCACTTTTACTGCTGCTCGTATAATGGCAGCCGCATTTAGCCTATATTTATCCATTAATTGTGCAGGTGTGCCAGATTCCCCAAAGGTGTCTTGTGTAGCCACAAACTCTTGAGGAGAGGGTAGATTTTCAGTAAGTACTCTGGAAACGCTTTCTCCCAATCCACCCAGATAATTGTGTTCTTCAGCGGTAACAACACAACCGGTTTTTCGAACACTATTTAAAATAGCTTCTGTATCCAATGGTTTTATAGTGTGGATATTAATTACCTCTGCTGAAATTCCTTGTTCGTGTAATGTTTCGGCAGCTTGCAACGCTTCCCAAACCAAATGTCCGGTTGCAATAATGGTAACATCATTACCTTCTTGTAGTTGAAGGGCTTTTCCAATTTCAAAAGTTTGATTTTCAGGAGTGAAATTAGGTACGCTGGGCCTTCCGAAACGTAAATACACGGGTCCGTGGTGATCTGCAATTGCTATGGTGGCAGCTTTGGTTTGATTATAATCACAGGTATTAATGACCGTCATCCCAGGCAGCATTTTCATTAAACCTATATCTTCCAAAATTTGGTGTGTAGCTCCATCTTCCCCTAAGGTTAATCCTGCGTGAGAAGCACAAATTTTTACATTTTTATGGCTGTAAGCAATACTTTGCCGAATTTGATCGTACACCCTTCCCGTAGAGAAATTGGCAAAAGTTCCTGTAAAAGGTATTTTCCCGCCAATGGTTAAACCAGCGGCAATTCCCATCATATTGGCTTCGGCAATACCTACTTGAAAAAAGCGTTCAGGATGATTCGCTTTAAAGGCATCCATTTTTAAGGAACCGGTTAAATCGGCACATAATGCTACTACATTGGGATGCGTTTTTCCCAACTCGGTAAGCCCTGCCCCAAAACCGGAACGGGTATCTTTTTTTCCTGAATCTGTATATTTTTTCATTGTTTTGTTTTCCGAATTAATAATCCCCAAGCGTTACCGGGTTTTGCGAAAGTGCCACTTCCAATTGCGCATCGTTAGGCGCTTTGCCGTGCCAATCGTGGGTGTGCATCATAAAATCAACTCCGTTACCCATCACAGTGTGTAATAAAACACAAATTGGTTTTCCATTTCCGGTTTTGGATTTTGCCATTTTCATACCCGAAAGGATTGCTTCCAAATTATTCCCTTCTTCAATTTCCAAGACTTCCCAACCGAAGGCTTCAAACTTAGCTTTCAGATTACCCATAGGAAGCACGTTATTTGTAGAACCATCAATTTGTTGGCCGTTATAATCTACCGTAACAATAAGGTTATCTACTTTGTTTGCTGAAGCATACATAATAGCTTCCCAGTTTTGACCTTCTTGTAATTCACCATCACCGCAAAGCGTATAAACCAAATGCGAATCATGATTTAATTTTTTGGCAAGTGCTGCACCAATAGCTACTGAAATCCCTTGTCCTAAAGAACCGGAAGCTATCCGCACTCCTGGTAAACCCTCGTGTGTGGTGGGATGTCCTTGAAGGCGAGAATTTAAAAGCCGGAAGGTATTTAATTCTTCCACAGGGAAGTATCCCGAACGGGCTAAAACACTATAAAAAACAGGAGAAATATGACCGTTGGAAAGGAAGAAAATATCTTCATTTTTTCCATTCATATCGAACCCATCATTACGCTCCATGAGTACTTGAAACAGTGCTACAAAAAATTCGGTGCAACCTAAGGAACCGCCGGGATGACCTGAATTCACTTTGTGTACCTGTCTTAAAATATCTCTTCGAACTTGGATGACCAAATTGTTGAGATGCTGTATGTCTGGCATAGGGTATTATTTTATGGTTCAAAAATACCATTTTCAGAAAGTGAGACAAAGTGAAAAAATGAGCAGTTATTAACGATTTGAAGATTTTAGTTAACAGTTGGAAAAATTCTGAAAGTCGATTGGGTAATTCAGAATATTTAAAAAGGTATCTTTGCGCTTTCAATTGTAAAAGACTTCATGCAGTTTACCCTCGAAGGAAAAGACCCTCAATCTCGTGCAAGAGCCGGAACGATAACATTAGCTCACGGTAAAGTAGAAACTCCCATTTTTATGCCGGTGGGTACCGTAGGTACGGTAAAAGGAGTACACCAAAAGGAATTGACGGATGAGATAAATCCCGATATTATTTTAGGAAATACCTACCATTTATACCTTCGCCCACAAACCCATATTCTTGAAAAAGCAGGGGGCTTGCATAAGTTTATGAATTGGGAACGAAATATCTTAACCGACAGTGGCGGCTACCAAGTATATTCTCTTTCGGCAAATAGAAAGATTAAAGAGGAAGGAGTAAAATTCAAATCGCATATCGATGGGAGCTACCATGTGTTTACTCCCGAAAATGTCATGGAAATTCAACGAAGTATAGGTGCGGATATCATCATGGCTTTTGATGAATGTACGCCGTATCCTTGTGATTATCAATATGCCAAGCGATCGATGCACATGACGCACCGGTGGTTGGATCGATGTGTTTCGCATTTGAAAACATTGCCTTTAAAGTATGGATACGAACAGACATTGTTTCCCATTGTTCAAGGAAGTACTTACAAAGACTTGCGGCAACAATCTGCGGAATACATTGCTTCCGTGGGTGCCGAAGGAAATGCCATTGGAGGTCTCTCGGTGGGTGAACCTGCTGAAGAGATGTACGAAATGACCGAAATTGTCACGAGCAT
>JAGQZA010000184.1 GCA_020435805.1 Flavobacteriaceae bacterium | reverse complement strand
TTTAATTTATTTTGAAGGTCACGGGCTGTAAAATCGATCCCCAATCCTATTTCATCGTAATATTTGTGAGCAAATTTTTTATCGATGTACTTCCCTATTTTATTGATTTTCACCAAAATTTCTACTTCGTAATGAATGTCTTGCGAAAATTCCGGGATAATAAAAGGGTTATTCTTCAGCAATACCGAAGAGTCCGGCTTGATAAAAACTACGGGCTCTGCAGGCCGCTCGTTTTTTAGTTCGGCAATGTGGTCTGTATAGTTTCTGCCTATGCAAATGATTTTCATAAATACTTTATTTTACTTTTGAAAACATCCCCCTAAATCCCCCTAAATCCCCCTTCAAAGGGGGACTTATATTTTGGTATTCAGTTTTCGGAGTTTTACCCGTGTAAGTACTTTTTTGGTGTACAGCGGGAAATCGGCATTCAGTAACCAACCAAAATAGCCCGGTTCTTTCTCGAGCACTTCCTCTACCAATACTCCTTTATGCTTTCCGAAGTTAAACACCTCTTCCCCATCTTTAGTATTGCCAATAAACCCGGCGAAATCGGCAAATTCACGATGCGCGCTAAAGTCGGCCAAAAAATTAACATCATTTTCAAGTTCGTCATACATAGCAATTTGCGCCTTTAGCACTTCATAGGTCGCCATAGTATCGGCTTCAGCACTATGTGCATTTTCGAGCGATTTATTGCAATAAAATTTATAGGCTGCTTCCAGTGTTCGCTTTTCCATTTTATGAAAAATGGTTTGCACATCTACCGAAAGGGCTTTTTTCATATCAAAATCAATATCGGCCCGCAGCATTTCTTCAGCCAGTAACGGAATATCGAAACGGTTGCTGTTAAACCCTCCCAAATCACTGTCTTTAATCAGCTGAAACACTTTAGAAGCCAATTCCTTAAACGTGGGTTCGTTGGCCACCATAGCGTTTGTAATGCCATGCACATCACTGGCTTGTTTGGGGATGGGCATTTCGGGATTGACGCGCCAGGTATGACTTTCTTTATTGCCATTGGGAAAAACTTTTAAGATAGAAATTTCTACAATTCGGTCTGTGGCAACGTTAATTCCCGTGGTTTCCAGATCGAAAAAGCAAATAGGTTTGTTAAGGTGTAACTCCATGGTATTATTTGTGATACAAAAATAGGAATACTATCTTCGTAAACGGTTATGAAATACAAAGTAATTATCCTCATTTTATTGTTTACAACTGCTTTTTCTTATGCACAAAAAGAGAAAGTGATTGTCACCGAAAAAAAACAAGGGAAGCGTATTACCCTTTTTGCGGAAAATACCACCCAAGACACATTAAATGTGTTTATCATGCTTACGGCACAAGGGTATCGCAGAAGTGCTGACCGACCAGTAGTTATGAATATACCGCCTAAAAGAAAGGTACGTGTCATGACCCTTATTGAAATGGATGACCAAGAATCTAGCTACACATATAACCTTATTGTGAACGAAAAACTGGATAATAGCATTACCGTAAACCCCGAAAAGGATATTGCAGATATAGAGACAGTCATTAAAGGAAAAATTGTTGTTTTCTCGAAAACCGATTGTCCCAAGTGCGAAACACTTTCGGCTTTTTTGTATAAAGAACAGATAAATCATAGGGTCATTAATATCAATGAAGACCCCAAACTGTACCGCCAGTTTATGAATTTTATTGACAAAGAGTTAAAAGAAAACACGCAAATTCGGTTTCCGGTGATTTGGAATAAAACCTATACCATTTTTGGGTATGATGACCTAGAGCAGATAGTAAGGGAGATTGGTGAAAACAAATAAATTAAAACTCCCGCTTCATATCCCAAGCCTCAAGATAATCGGCCACTCGTTTTACAAACTGCCCGCCCAAGGCACCATTTACCACACGGTGGTCGTAGCTATGGGACAAGAACATTTTGTAACGGATGCCAATAAAATCTCCTTCGGGAGTCTCTATCACGGCAGGTACCTTACGGATGGCTCCCAGAGCCAAAATCCCTACTTGCGGCTGATTGATAATAGGGGTTCCCATGATGCTACCAAACGTACCCACGTTGGTTACGGTATAGGTACCTCCCTGAATTTCATCGGGTTTTAACTGGTTGTTTCGGGCACGATCGGCAAGGTCATTTACGGCTTTACTCATTCCTACCAAATTGAGTTGGTCTGCTTTTTTAATAACAGGCACAATTAAGTTTCCATCGGGTAAGGCCGCTGCCATTCCAAGATTAATATCTTTTCGTTTAATGATTCGGTCTCCATCCACAGAGATGTTCATCATTGGGAAATCTTTCAACGCTTTTGCCACGGCTTCCATAAAAATGGGGGTAAAAGTCAATTTTTCGCCTTCGCGTTTTTCAAAAGCTGTTTTCACTTTGTTACGCCAGTTCCAGATATTGGTCACATCACACTCCACAAAACTTTGTACGTGTGCCGAGGTAGCAACACTTTCTACCATATGGTGCGCAATGAGCTTGCCCATACGGGTCATTTCTATAATTTCGTCGCCACCGTTTACGGAAACGGGTGCTTTTGGTTTTTGTTGAGACCCCTCGACTGCGCTCGGGGAGACAGATGGACTTGAAGTGACAGGAGTACTCGACGTGACAGTAGCTTGTTTACCTCTGTTTTCCAGATAGGCCAGCATATCATTTTTGGTTACCCGACCGTCTTTCCCTGTACCTTTAATAGCATCTAATTCCGCTTGCGAAATACCTTCGGCGGCAGCCATATTTTTTACTAAAGGCGAATAAAAACGATCTCCCGTACTTTCCACGGCAACAGGCGCTATGGCTTCTTTCGCTTTTACCACAGTTTCTTCCACTTTAGCTACCATTTCAGAAGCAGTTTCAGTTACTGTTTCAACTTTAGGTTGCGGGGCATTGCCCCCCTCTGTTTCAATAATAGCAATGGTTTGCCCAACCTGAACTACATCGTCCACATTAAAAAGCCGTTCTACCAAAACACCTTCCACTTCACTGGGAACTTCGCTATCTACCTTATCGGTTGCAATTTCCAGTACCGCTTCATCCATCTCAATGGTGTCCCCAACATTTTTAAGCCAATTGGTTACGGTTGCTTCTGCAACACTTTCTCCCATTTTAGGTAATTTCAGTTCAAATCTTGCCATAACTTTTGCTACTCTCTTTTAATAAAAGACGTTGCAAAATTAATTAAAATTGACTGTTTTTGTTTTAAATTTTTTAAAAGCTTTTCGGAAAAACGTAAAATGGTTATCGAATTAGCAATTATAAGTGCAAAACGCTCCCTTTTTGGTCGCTTTGGTCACTACCTATAATGAAGGTGGCTTTAGGAGGCTTTATGCGGAAGGCATTACCTCTGTTTTGCTGTTTTTCCATGAGCTGAAAAATATACTTATAGGAGATGTAACTACTATCAAAAACGATCATTTTATGAGAAACGAGGTCTTCTTCTACCGCTCTTCTTGCAACCGATTTTACCGGAATTTCAAACAATTCTGAAAGTCTTTTTAACAAAACTAAATCTTCGGTAAGCACCCAAATTTCTTCAATATTTTCCAATGAATTTTGAGGCCGATTTTTTTTCAATCTTTTAACAGCCTTGGTAAGTTTTACTCCCATGGAAACGATACCTGTGGTAAGCTTATTTTTACTGAAGTGTTTTTTGTAAAAAATATTCATGGCACCATAAAATCGGTCGAGATAAGCCGCATCTTTCTGCGTGCTTTCCCCTTTGTAATGCAACACCTTTTGTGTGCCAAAATACTCGTTGGTATATCCTGCCTTGATAAGTTTATAGCACAAATCGATATCTTCCCCATACATAAAATAATCCTCATCAAACCCACCCACTTGAAGGTATTTTTCTTTTTTCAGAAATAGAAAAGCTCCGGCTAATATTTCTACGTTACCTATTTCATTTTCGGCTAGATGTTTCGCATAATAGCCATTTTTTCCGTGGGTAAACCCAACTATTTTTAATAGGGATCTGGTAGGCGTGGGCAGATTGCGTTTGCTTTCGGGTAAAAAGTTTCCGGTGCCATCCAAATAATAAATCCCCAATGCACCCATGGTTGGTTTTGCTTCGGCAAAGGCA
>JAGQZA010000183.1 GCA_020435805.1 Flavobacteriaceae bacterium | reverse complement strand
AGAGAGAACCCGGCAAGCGCCTCTAAAACGATGGTCATTTCGTTGTAGAAATTTCCACTTTCAGTAATAAATTGTCCCACAAAAAACAAGAAAAACAAACTTAATCCAAGCACTGCCAATCCTGCAACTCCAAGCCCCATAACTGTACCTCCACCAAAAGAAACTTTTAAGGCTTGTGGCAAGCTGGTTTTAGCAGCTTCCGCAGTACGAGCATTGGCCTCGGTGGCAATACGCATTCCTATATTTCCTGCCAATGCAGAAAAAATAGCTCCAAAAATAAACGCAGGAACAATCATCCAACTTGTGGTGGGGACGATTACCGAAATTGCATACAATAATACCGCAGCGATAATGGCAAAAATAACAAGAAGCCTATATTCTGCATTTAAGAACGCTAATGCTCCTTCTTTTATACTTTTTGAAATAGATTGCATACGCTCACTTCCAGCGGCCTGTTTTTTTACCCAGCTCATCTTAACAAGCATAAACAATAATCCAAGCACTGCCAGTGCAATAGGAACGTAAATAATATTTTGTTCTAACATAATTGATTATTTAGTATAATGTTTCAAAAATTGCGAGTGCAAAAGTAGTAAAATTGATTGGGAATGGAAATTAATATTTGTGAAGAATTTAAAACGAAAAACCAAAATCTCCTGTAACACCAAACCTCCTTGCGTTGGGATTATCTAAATAGTTCCCTCTAAAGTTAAAATCAATTCGGAAAATCTTGAAGATATTACCTATCCCAACACTCCATTCCCAATAGCCTTTGGTTGGCGCTTGCATAAGTAGCCCATTAGGCTGATTGAGCATAATGTTATCATTAGAAAGTGATCCATACGCTGCACGAATTCCTACAATTTCACGTAAATTAAATTTCCGAAGCCATGGAATCCTAGAAAAAATCCTCCCCCCAAAATTATGCTGCACGTGCATACTCAAATAGCTGTCACTAACAAATTCATAGTAATCCAAATTTGTAAAAGTATTGTATATACTAAACAAAGTTTGATTCCCGGGAATGGGGCTTAATAAACCCAAAGGTACTGGATCAAAAGTCTTTCCTGCTTCCATCGTTGTATATAATCTACCTATTCCTCCAATATTCCAAGGTTGAAAGTACAGCCCCTGCAGTCTAGAATATTCAAAGTCTCCACCCAAGACATCTTTTAATCCTTTGGTATATCCCAGATAAAAAGTAGGAAAGTCCCCATTATTAATAATAGTTTGTTCTACGCCGTACCCTGAGGTCTTTCTATTGGGCGAATAATACAAGCTTACGTCTATTTCGGGCTGAGAAATCTTTTTTTGAATAGTACCGTTTGTGTCAAAATAAGCTAAACTGAAACTATCTGTAGCAGATTCCAAAGTTCGAAAAGTGCCCGTTAGTCTAATTTGAAAATTCTTTACCGGATCTATCGAAAATCCTGCTGCTGTGAGATTCACCCGGGTGAGCTTATCATTGGCTCCTACCGTTATCAAAGAAGACGAAGCCAAATTTCTTCCTAAAACATCATTGCTATTGGTTAAGCTGGCACCAGTTTGTTCCACATCTTTTCGGTTACCCCCAAATACCGTTAAACGAGATTTTCGATCCAACAGCCATTTTCCCGAAACCCCATACTTAAACCTTCGGTCTGTAAAGCCATATGCCCCAAAAACCTCTAAACGCCAGGGGTCGTTTTGTCCAAAATAGGTTCTCCCTCCCAAACGGATGCGCATTCCTTCGGCTTCATTAAAACCAAACACCGAAAATACGGGCCCCACATCAATATTACCTACTTGATAATAGCCCGACGCCAGTGTTGCTCCAATATTATAGAGTGTTTTAAAGCGCGGTATTGTTTTTAAAGTATCGAGCATTTCATACACTCCTTTTTCATCTTTGCTCAGTTTTTCCATTCTTCGTTCTTCCCAAAAAGCATCATCCCTATTGTAAATTTCCTCATTATAAGGATCTACCTGTTCATTGTAAAAATTTTTATCTTTCGGGATATCAAAAATATAATTGTCATAGAGCGTGGTTCGTTTCCCATAAATCCCTTGTGCTTTTTCTTTTTTCTGAAAGCTGAAATCACTCAAAAAATAGTCGCGGGTAATTAAAAAAATAGAATCGTTCAATACTTCAAATTCCTGTTCAATATACACTTCCCGCACCCAGTTTAAGTTGGCACTTTTACTGGCCTGAAGGTTGATTTCCTTAATCGCCCATGTACTATCATTTACCCAAAAATCCCCTTTAAAGGTCAATTCATTTTTTCGACGAGGATAATACACAATGTTATAACACCATTTGTTATCGCGGTAGGCGCTGTCCAGCAACACATAATTATAAACATCAATTCCTGTTCGGGAAAGCGGACTTGTAAAGGCTTTGTCAAAAAATTTCAAGTAATTGTCATACACATCGTACTCCTTGTACAAATCTTTTACAAAAGCAATAAGGGTTTGATTGTTTTCAAAGCCCGAATTTTTATTCCCTTCCAAAACCTCTTTTTCTTCCTTTAAAATGTTATCGCCATACACTTTTGAATAGGCTTCATTGATAAAAATAGGAAGATAGCTGTTCCCCGTGATATTAGAAGTATCTATTTGCTCCCAAACAAATTCCATTCCCTTAAAAATTTTACTTTTTATTAAGGATGAGTCAATGGTATTTAAATCGAATTCCAGCTTTTCATACTTATCGTATTCATATTGCTGAAATTTTTTAACCCCATTTTGCCTTCGGTTTTCCCAAATTTTGCGCAAAATAACAATGGCAGGATTATCTTTTTTTGAAGTTTTACCAGAATAAACCACCACTTCTCCCAAAGCTTCTGCTTCTTCTTCAAGTACAATTTCAAGATTGTAGTTTACCTTTTGGGGCAGCGGAAAAGTAGTTAGTTTGTAACCCACAAAAGAAACCCAAAGGGATTCGTGAGTTTCGTCACTTTCCAAATAAAAACGTCCATTTTCATTGGTAATGGTTCCTTCGTTGGAATCCTTAAAAATCACATTGGCAAAGGCAACCGGTTCTCCAAAAACATCTTTTACCACACCGCTTACCTTAGTTTGCGAAAACAAAGAAACAGATAGGAGTACTAAAAATAGGAGTAGTTTTTGCTTCATTGCAAAGGTTAGGGATTCATTGATTTGGAAACGGAAAATACTGTAAAAAAGTACAATTAGGCTTTATAAAGTACTTTTTTAACGGCTTTAACAACGTCATTTTTATTGGGCAACCATTCTTCCAACAATACTGGAGAATAGGGCGCAGGGGTATCGGCCGTATTAAGTTTTATAATAGGAGCATCCAGATAATCAAACGCCTGCGATTGTACTTGGTAGGTTATTTCTGTAGCAATATTTCCAAAAGGCCAAGCTTCTTCAAGAATCACCAATCGGTTTGTTTTCTTTACACTGTCTAAGATTGTTTTATGATCCATAGGCCGAATGGTACGAAGGTCGATAATTTCGCACTCAATGCCTTCTTCAGCCAAAATATCGGCAGCAGCGTAGGCTTCTTTTATAATTTTTCCGAAGGAAACAATAGTCACATCTTTTCCTTGACGTTTAATTTCTGCAACCCCCAGCGGAATTAAATATTCCCCTTCCGGCACTTCGCCTTTATCCCCATACATTTGCTCGCTTTCCATAAAAATAACTGGGTCGTCATCGCGAATGGCCGCTTTTAATAGGCCTTTTGCGTCATACGGATTGGAAGGAACGATTACCTTTAAACCGGGCGTATTGGCAAACCAACTTTCAAAAGCCTGCGAATGGGTAGCGCCCAATTGGCCCGCAGAGGCTGTTGGCCCACGAAACACAATGGGGCATTTAAACTGGCCACCAGACATTTGCCTGATTTTGGCAGCGTTATTTATAATTTGATCAATTCCTACCAACGAAAAGTTAAAGGTCATATACTCCACTATGGGTCTATTGCCTGTCATGGTCGAACCAACTGCGATACCTGCAAAACCAAGTTCGGCAATTGGTGTATCGATAACGCGTTTTGGCCCAAATTCGTCCAACATCCCTTTCGATGCTTTGTAGGCACCATTATATTCGGCAACTTCTTCGCCCATTAAGTAAACGCTTTCGTC
>JAGQZA010000182.1 GCA_020435805.1 Flavobacteriaceae bacterium | reverse complement strand
AATATCTCTAACAACAGTAGATGAAATATGGGAAACTTCGGGAGCGCAAACCAAAAATACACTTTCCACACCCGCCAATTTCATATTGTTTTGGGCTATTGATTTTTCATAGGAAAAGTCCAGCGAATTTCGCAAACCGCGCAGTAGAAATTTGGCTCCCACCGACACACAAAAGTCGGCAGTTAGACCATTGTAGCTGGCAACTCTAATTTTAGGATTGCCTTCAAAAGATTTTTCAATAAAATATTGTCGTTCCTTGAGGGACCACATATATTTTTTTTCGGCATTGACTCCAATGGCAATGATAATTTCGTCAAAAAGAAGCAAACCACGATTGATAATATCGACGTGACCTAAGGTAATGGGGTCAAAAGATCCAGGGAAAACTGCGCGTTTCATTTATTAAAGATACTACTATTTTTGAAATGCATTTTCAATAAGAATTCCGAAAAAGTGTGTAAGGGTATCACCTGCTTCCCTTACCTGTTTTGGAACAATACTTTCTTTGGAAAGTCCCGGTGTGGTGTTGGTTTCAATAAAATAAGGAACGCCCTCTTGAATAATGAAATCGGTGCGAGTAATTCCTTTCATATTTAATAAATGGTAAATCTTTTTGGCTTCTCTCTTTACTGCCGCAGTATCTTCAGGACTTATACGTGCCGGAGTAATTTCCTGTGATTTCCCCAAATATTTGGCTTCATAGTCGAAAAATTCATTTTCTGAAACAATTTCGGTAGGCGACAGCGCCACCAATTCGTTATTGTTTTTGAAAACCCCTATGGAAACTTCGGTACCTATTAAAGCGGTTTCAATAATAATTTCTGTATCCTCCGTAAAAGCATTTTCAATGGCAGGAAGCATGCCTTCAAAAGTAGTTACTTTACTCACCCCGAAGCTGGACCCAGAACGGTTGGGTTTTACAAAGCAGGGGAGTCCCACCATTTTTATAATTTCATCAATTTCAATGGTGTCACCTTTATTAATATAATAAGAGTTGGCGCATTTTATTCCGAAATTTTTCAACACCGAAAGACAATCCCGTTTATTAAAACTTAAAGCCGCTTGATAAAATCCGGTACTGGTTTGGGGAATACCCAAAAGTTCCCAATACGCTGCTAAAAAACCATCTTCGCCAGGAGTACCGTGAATAGTATTAAACACCACATCGGGGCGAATGGTTTCTGAACCATTACTGAAGCTAAAATCGTGTTTGTTAATAGGATAGCGTTCCTTTTCGGAAACCACATAAAACCACCCTTCTTTTAAAATATGAATGGGGTAGATGTGGTACTTTTCGGCATCTAACGATTCACAAACTACACTTCCGCTTTGAAGCGATATTCCTACTTCGCTGGAGTATCCCCCCATAGCTACGGCTACATGTTTTTTTACCATACCAAAATTGAATTAACTTCGTTAACAAAAATATCACTATTACCCTTAAACTTAGTAAAATTCGATTTACTATTTTTGTTTTCTAACTACAACGTATGTCTTTTTTTAAATTTCTTTTTACCAAAACGTTTCTCAAGCAATTAGCGTATGCTGTTTTAGCACTTTTTGGTGTATCCCTTCTTATTTTATGGTGGCTTCGTTTTAGTACCAATCACGGGCAAAAAATTGAAGTACCCAACTTGGCTAAAATGTCTTTGGAAGAAGCAGAAGAAGCTTTGGACGATTTAGATCTCACCTACGAGATTATGGATACCACCAATTATAATCCCGATTTTCCTTATAAAACCATTATTGAACAAATACCTAAAGCGGGAAAGTTTGTAAAAGAAGATAGAAAAATTTATCTATCCATCAATCGTTCCGGGTATCCTATGATTGAAATTCCTGCCGTGGTAGGAAAAACCATACGTCAAGCAGAGCCTACACTAAAAGCTGTAGGATTTGAAATTGGTAAAATTAACTACCGAAAATACATAGCAAAGGACGAAGTTTTGGAACTTCGTTTTGAAGGAAAAAAAATAGAGCCGGGAGACAAATTGAGGAAGACCTCAGTCATCGATTTGGTGTTAGGGGATGGTAATGGAGGACTTAACAGAGAAGAAATTGAAGAAGCCCAAGAAGCTCAGGATGTGAATAGCAATTCAAACGAAGAGGATGATGAATTCTAATGAGCCGGAAGAAGGGAACGATGATCTTTATGAACATTTCCGATTTGTAGCCGATAAGGGCCAGCAGCCCCTTCGAGTGGACAAATATTTAATGAACCGCATTGAACATGTTACCCGAAACAAAATCCAGAAAGCTGCAACAGACGGAAATATCTTCGTTAATAATAATCCGGTAAAATCCAATTATAAGGTAAAAGCAAACGATGTGGTTACGGTGTTGTTTGAACATCCACCTTACGAGTTTTTACTAACTCCTGAGGATATTCCGCTAGACATTATTTACGAAGATGAACAAGTAGTGGTAGTTAATAAACCGGCAGGGATGGTCGTGCATCCCGGCCACGGAAACTACAGCGGCACCCTTATCAACGCACTTACCTTTCATTTTGAAAACTTGCCAAACAACAGTAGCAATCGTCCCGGATTGGTTCATCGCATCGATAAAGATACCAGCGGACTTTTAGTCATTGCCAAAACAGAAGAAGCCATGACGCATCTCGCTAAACAATTCTTCAATAAATCTACCGAAAGAGAGTATGTGGCTTTGGTTTGGGGAAATTTGGAAGAAGATAATGGTACTATCGAAGGGCATATTGGTCGCCACCCCAAAAATAGGTTGCAAAATACCGTTTTTGAAGGCGATGATGCCGATGAAAAAGGAAAGCCCGCAATTACGCATTATAAAGTTTTGGAACGCTTGGGCTATGTAACGTTGGTCTCTTGCAAGCTGGAAACCGGGCGTACCCACCAGATTCGGGTACATTTAAAGTATATTGGGCACACCCTTTTTAACGATGAACGCTATGGTGGTCATGAGATTTTAAAAGGTACCCATTTTACAAAATACAAACAATTTGTGGAGAATTGTTTTAAGGTACTTCCTCGCCAGGCTCTTCATGCCCGCACTTTAGGTTTTGAGCATCCAACCACGGGGAAAATGCTTCGGTTTGAAGTCCCTATCCCCGATGATATGCTGGCTTGTTTAGATAAATGGCGAAATTATTCGCAGCACGTGATAGAATAGTTTTTGTCTGGTCGAGCGCAGTCGAGATCTAAAATAGTTACAAATTCTTAGTACTTTTACAGAAAAGACATAACTATGAAAATTGTACTTTCTCCGGCAAAATCATTGGATTTTGAATCGCCATTACCCACTTCAAAATATACGGAAGCGGCTTTCCTGCAAGATTCAGAAAAGCTGAATGCACTTCTGAAAAAGAAATCGGCTAAAAGTTTGTCAAAATTGATGAGCATTTCTGATGCTTTAGGGCAATTAAATTATGAGCGCAATCAAGAGTGGAGTTTGCCATTTACTACCCAAAATGCGCGACCTGCGGTGTATGCCTTTAGTGGTGATGTGTATCGAGGGCTGGATATTTATACGCTTCCAAAGGAAAAAATAGCGTTGATGCAAGATTCGGTTCGAATTCTATCGGGATTATATGGGGTTTTGAAACCCTTGGATTTAATACAACCGTATCGTCTGGAAATGGGAACTCGAATTTCAGTAGGAAAAAATAAAAATCTGTATGATTTCTGGAAAAAGAAAATCACTCAAAAATTGAATGAAGAATTAGAGGACGATGAGATTTTTGTAAACCTAGCCAGCAATGAATATTTTAAAGCGATTGATACTAAGCTTTTAAAAGTGCCCGTTATTACTCCTGTTTTTAAGGATTTTAAAAATGGGGAATACAAAACCATAATGACCTTTGCCAAGTTGGCACGTGGTTATATGACGCGTTATATTTTAGATACAAAAGCAAAAACCTTAGACGATTTAAAAGGGTTTAATTATGAAGGCTATCATTATAGTGAGCCAATGAGTAACGAAAAGGAGTTGGTTTTTATAAGATAAAACATACAATTAACAGTTGCTTAATTGATAGATAAATCAGAAATAATCATTTGGGAAGGTATGCCTAGAACTGGTGCATTCTTTTGGAATTCTAGAATATTGTTCTATTTAATACTTGCATTTATATATTTATCGTCAA
>JAGQZA010000181.1 GCA_020435805.1 Flavobacteriaceae bacterium | reverse complement strand
ATGGTTTTTGAAACAATCATTCAAAGAAATGTACGTTTAAGTGAAGCTCCCAGTTACGGGGAAAGTATTATAAGTTACGATGCCGATAGTAAAGGTGCCAATAATTACTTAAGTTTGGCCCAGGAATTAATTGAAAAAAACAGCTAAGGATTTATGGCGAAAGCAACAAAAAAACAGGCTTTAGGACGTGGCCTTTCAGCATTACTGAAAGATCCTGCTAACGACATAAAGTCTGTGGAAGATAAAAATGCCGATAAAGTAGTAGGAAATATTGTAGAACTGGAATTGGCTGCTATTGAAGTCAACCCCTTTCAACCACGTACCAGCTTTAATGAAGAAACCCTGCGCGAATTAGCATCTTCCATTAAAGAATTGGGGGTAATTCAACCTATCACCGTTCGGAAAATAGCCTTCAACAAATACCAATTGGTAAGTGGTGAACGCCGCTTTCGGGCATCTAAATTGATTGGTTTAGAAACCATTCCTGCCTACATTCGTATTGCTAACGACCAAGAGTCGCTGGAAATGGCTTTGGTAGAAAACATTCAACGCCAAGACCTTGATCCCATAGAAATTGCACTTTCCTACCAACGCCTTATAGAAGAGATACAGATAACCCAGGAGGCCTTGAGCGAACGCGTAGGTAAAAACCGTTCTACCGTTACCAATTATCTTCGGCTATTAAAACTGGATCCCATTATTCAAACCGGAATGCGCGATGGATTTATATCGATGGGGCACGGAAGAGCTTTAATTAATATTGAAGACACAAGCCAGCAGCTGGATATTTACGAAAAAGTAGTAAGCCAATCGCTTTCGGTACGAGACACAGAAGCATTGGTACGGAATTTCAAAAACCCGGAAACAAAATCTGCCGCTGCTGTAAAAGAACTTCCCCATTTTGCTAGAAAAGGAACTGGCGAATTAAGTACGCTTCTTGATACCAATGTTTCTATTAAAGCTTCCGAAAAAGGGAAAGGACACATTGTGGTTCCTTTTAAAAACGAAGCCGATTTTCAACGAATATTGAACCTTATTAAAAGTGAAAAATAGGCTGTTCCATATCTTTTTATTTGTGGGAAGCCTTTCCGTATTTGCCCAAGACAGCCTATCGGTCAAAGAAGAAAAAATAGTGGTTGCAAAGGACAGCCTTACCCCTAAAGATGAATATAACCCTTTGGCACCAGCACAAGCAGCTTTCTATTCGGCTGTGTTACCCGGACTCGGGCAGGCGTATAATAAAAAGTACTGGAAAATACCCATTATTTACGCCGGAATAGGTACCGGAGTTTATTTCTATACCAAAAACACGAAAGATTATAATCGCTTTAGAGACGCTTACAAAAGGAGATTAGCAGGTTTTGAAGATGACGAATTTCAAGGGGTAACTACCGAGCGACTTATTGATGCACAAAAAACGGCAAGTAGGGATAGAAATATTAGCATTATGGTATCCCTTGGGTTTTATTTGCTGAATATTCTTGATGCCAATGTAGATGCGCATTTACGTCAATATAATATTAGCGAAGACCTAACATTACAACCTAATATAGAGGTCAATCCCTTATATTCCCAACCCAATTATGGGTTATCATTAAAAGTAAGTTTGAAATGAAAATAGCATTGCTTGGTTACGGTAAAATGGGGAAAACCATTGAAAAATTAGCTTTGGAAAAAGGACATGAAATTGTCTATAAAGCTACTCAAGATAGTAAAGAAGGAGACTTATTGAATGCCGATGTTGCCATAGAGTTTTCGGTAGCAGAGGCAGCAGTATCACATATTTCTTTTTGTTTTGAAAATCAAATCCCGGTAGTAAGTGGCACTACAGGATGGACACAACACTACAATGAAGTTTTAAATACATGCGAAAAGTGTAACGGAAGCTTTATCTATGCGTCCAATTTCAGCGTTGGCGTTAACCTGTTTTTCAATTTGAATGGATATTTAGCACATCTTATGCAGCCTTGGAAGGACTATATTCCTTCTATAGAAGAAACCCATCATGTGCAAAAAAAAGATGCCCCCAGTGGGACAGCCATTTCATTGGCAGACGGAATTATACGCCATTCCCATTTTAATGAATGGGAATTGGATTCAAAAGACTCGAATAAATTGAATATTACTTCCTTTCGTGAAGGAGATGTAAAAGGGTTTCACCGTGTTGAATATCATTCCACTATCGACACCCTTAGTATTGCTCATGAAGCCCATAGCCGCGATGGTTTTGCCTTGGGTGCTATCCTCGCAGCCGAATGGCTCATCGGGAAAAAAGGAGTATATACCATGAAAGATGTTTTAAATTTAAAAAACCCCCTTGTAAAGGGCATGGAAGGATAACTTCCGTAAAAATATAACGTATGACAGTAACTGGTTGGTTTTTATTTTTTTTGATACT
Source organism: Flavobacteriaceae bacterium (assembly GCA_020435805.1). GTDB lineage: Bacteria > Bacteroidota > Bacteroidia > Flavobacteriales > Flavobacteriaceae > Halomarinibacterium. The sequence continues at coordinate 1,760 of JAGQZA010000181.1, read as the reverse complement.
TCAAGTCATTCATTTTTTAGGAACTTGGAAATTGTATGTTGCCGCTGGGCGTAAAGCTTGGGAAGCTGCTGTTCCCGTTTATAACGCAGTAGTCCTTATGAAAATTATTAACCGCCCTTGGTGGTGGGTAATTTTATTGTTTGTGCCTATTGTAAACCTAATGATGTTTCCCGTAATTTGGGTGGAAACCATACGAAGTTTCGGATTTAATAAGTCTAAAGATACTTGGTTAGTGCTACTAACATTAGGGTTTTACACTTTTTATATTAATTACACACAAAAATTAACCTACATCAATGACCGAAGCTTAAAGCCTAAGTCCTCTTCGGGAGAATGGGTAAGTTCTATTTTGTTTGCCGTGGTGGCTGCCACCATTGTACACACTTATTTTATGCAGCCTTTTACCATCCCTACCTCCTCTTTGGAAAAAACCTTATTAGTAGGTGACTATTTGTTTGTAAGTAAATTTCACTATGGTGCCAGAGTCCCGATGACCTCGGTGGCGTTACCTATGCTGCACGATAGCATTCCACTTACAAAGTCAAAATCTTATTTAAGTAAACCACAAATACCGTATTTTCGACTTCCCGGGTTTCAAGATATTGAACGTAACGACATTGTGGTTTTCAATTGGCCGGTGGATACGTTAATTGATATTCGTCCCGGATATATGCGGGGCAGTGTTCAAAAACCTATTGATAAAAAATCGAATTACGTAAAGCGATGTGTGGGATTGCCCGGAGATTCGCTGGAGGTAAGAGACGGTTATGTGTTTATTAACGGAAAACAAAACGAATTACCCGAACGAGCCAAGCTTCAGTTTGGGTATCAATTTCGAACTTCACAACCCCTAAATCCCAGCTACCTGTCTGAACGTTACGACATTACCGATGTATATCCAATGAACAGGGAATATACGGTATTTTCAGCCCATATGACGGATGAGGCTTTGGCAAAATTCAAAAACTATCCGTCGTTAGATACCATTGTTGCTGTAAAAAATGAAAAAGGACTTTGGGACAAAAATATTTTCCCTTATAGTCAAAACTACGCTTTCAACAATACCAACTTTGGGCCAATTTACATACCGAAAGCCGGTGTAACGGTAAGCATTACCCCAGAATCGCTTCCGTTTTACAAACGCATTATTGAAACGTATGAAGGAACCGAAATGGGAATTGACAATAAAATTACCCAATCGGGTACCCAAGTATTTTTAAATGGTGAGGCTATTTCAAACTACACCTTCAAAATGGACTATTATTGGATGATGGGCGACAATCGCGATAACTCGCAAGATGCACGTACTTGGGGTTATGTTCCATTTAATCACGTAGTGGGAAAACCTGTTTTTGTGTGGATGAGCTGGAAAAATGGTATTGGCCGTGGCGGAAGGTGGGAGCGCTTTTTCACTACCGTGGGCGGAAGCGGAACGCCTGTTTCTTACTTTAAATACTTTTTAATTGCGCTGGCAGGATGGTTTATTTTTAATTTTTTCAGAAAAAAGAAGAAAGAAAAAGCTAAAAGTTAGTTGAGTTAGTGGGTAGTTAATTAAGTGACTGTAAGATTAAGTTCATTATTAAAAGTAAGGCTTTTACGCAATTAAAATATAAAGCGCTTACTTCAAATGAATGTATAAGCTACTTCATACTATAAGAATCATACTAAATAAAATTTAAATTCTCTATTGTCAATCTAAAATCGTTATTCTAAAATGCCAATCCTCCATCCCACCTATTTCCCCAGCATATCACACATGG
>JAGQZA010000180.1 GCA_020435805.1 Flavobacteriaceae bacterium | reverse complement strand
ACCAATGAGCAATTATTGGATATTATCGATATTGTTAAAGAAACTAAAATAGATGGCATTATTGCTACCAATACTACTATTTCTAGAGAAGGATTGGTTTCTCCGGCAAAAAGCGAGACAGGCGGATTAAGCGGAAAACCACTATCTAAACGGGCAACCGAGGTAATTCGTTTCCTTTCGGAAAAAAGTAATAAAGCTTTCCCTATTATTGGAGTGGGAGGGATTCATACCGTGGAAGATGCGCTAGAGAAATTGGAAGCAGGCGCAAGTCTAATCCAGCTATATACAGGGTTTATTTATGAAGGGCCTATTCTTATAAAAAAGATTAATAAAGCACTTGCGGCAAAAAATGATTGAAGCACTCATTTCCTTTTCAATTGCTACCATGGCACTTGCCTTTATGCCAGGCCCCGATAATATTTATGTGCTAACACAGTCGTTGGCGCATGGGGTAAAAAGTGGCATTGCTGTAACAGCAGGGTTGGTTAGTGGCTGTATTGTACACACCTCTCTTTTGGCTTTTGGGTTGTCTGCTATTATTACAGCCTCCCCTTCACTTTTTTACGGGATTAAAATACTAGGTGCTTGTTATCTTTTGTATTTGGCCTTTATGGTTTATAAAAGTGAAAGCAATATTGCCTTAACACAAAATAATACCAAAAAACCTTATGGAAAGCTATTTAAAACGGGTGTTATCATGAATTTGGTAAACCCTAAAGTGATGATTTTCTTTTTGGCTTTTTTCCCCGGATTTTTATGGAATACTCAAGAAAATACAGTGCTTCAATTTTATGTTTTAGGGATTACTTTTATGATTATTTCCTTCATTACTTTTAGTTTAATTGCTGCGGCTGCCGGTAAAATCTCCAATTTGCTTACTACTTGGAAAAGCATGGGATTGTTTTTAAAATGGCTTCAAATAATTGTGTTTGTAGGGATTGCCATTTTTATCTTGATTCCTTAACATTCTTAATTCAATTTTAAAGTTGAAAAACCAGTTACAGTAACGAAATTGCTATCTTTGGAACCATGCAACCTGTAAAGATTATAGAATGTCCGCGTGATGCCATGCAAGGTATCAAGGATTGGATTCCTACCGAAAAAAAAATCCTATACATTCAATCTTTGTTAAGTTGTGGGTTTGATACCATTGATTTTGGAAGTTTTGTTTCCCCCAAAGCCATTCCACAAATGCAGGATACAGCCGAAGTATTACAAGGTCTCGACCTTTCGGGCACACAAAGCAAATTGCTGGCGATAGTGGCTAATGAGCGCGGTGCTGAAACGGCGGTTCAATTTCCTGAAATTCAGTATTTGGGTTATCCCTTTTCTATTTCAGAAAACTTCCAGATGCGTAATACCCATAAAACCATTGCGCAATCCATAGAAGTCCTTCAGCAAATATTAGAATTAGCAGAAAAGAATAATAAAGAAGTAGTAACCTATTTATCCATGGGCTTTGGGAATCCTTATGGAGACCCTTGGAATGTAGAAATAGTTGGAGATTGGGCAGAAAGATTATCTAACATGGGCGTTAAAATACTTTCGTTAAGTGATACTGTAGGCACTTCTACACCAGAGGTAATTACCTATCTTTTTTCTAACTTAATACCAAAATATCCCGATATTGAGTTTGGTGCTCATTTACATACCACGCCTACAAAGTGGCATGAAAAGGTAGATGCCGCTTTTAGAGCAGGCTGTAGAAGATTTGATGGTGCCATACAAGGATTTGGTGGCTGCCCCATGGCAAAAGACGAACTTACAGGAAATATGCCCACCGAAAAAATGTTGAGCTATTTTACGGTAGAAAAGGTAGCTACTAATTTAAACCCTATGGCTTTTGAAAGTGCCCACAATGAAGCCTCCAAAATATTTTTAAATTATCATTAACTATGAAAAAAATAGTACTGGCAATATGCGCTTTAGTAGTAGTTGTTTCTTGTAAAACAACAAGCGAAGTAGTAAAACAAAAAAAAGACGATGGAATCATCACCTTTAAATTTATTCAGTTAAACGATGTGTATGAAATAGCGCCATTAAGTGATGGAAAATATGGCGGTATGGCACGGGTGGCCCATGTGGTGGATTCCATCAAAAAAGTAGAACCCAACACGTATTTATTTATGGCGGGCGATTTTTTGAATCCGTCGTTATTAGGAACCATAAAATATAACGGAGAGCGTATTTATGGAAAACAAATGATTGAGGTTATGAATGCCATGAATTTTGAGTTGGTAACCTTCGGAAATCACGAATTCGATATTAGTGAAGAGGCCCTTCAAAAAAGACTCAACGAATCTAACTTTTATTGGACCTCTGCCAATGTATTTCAGCAATTAAATGATGGTCCCCGCTCTTTTCATTTTGTGAGAGAAGGTGATACCATTCCTATTCCGGAAACATATTCCATCTCTATGACAGATAAGGACAGCACCCAAGTAAAGGTAGGTTTTTTCAGTGTTACATTACCCTCCAATCCCCGAGATTATGTTTATTATAGCGACGTCATGCTTGAGGCAGGTAGCGCTTATAGTGCTTTACAATCGCAACAAGTGGATATCATTATGGGATTAACACACGTAGAAATTACAGAGGATTTAGAAATTGCAAAAAAATACCCGGGTATTTCTTTTATTATGGGAGGACACGAGCATAATAATATGCTGGAAGAAGTAGGAAATACAAAAATTGCGAAAGCAGATGCCAATGCCAAAACAATTTACATACATACTTTCACTTTTAATAAAAACACCCAATATTTAAAAATAGACTCTCAGTTATTTCCAATTGACGATAAAATTGCTGAAAATCCTTCGGTAAAAGCCATTGTTGATAAATGGGAAGCTATTTTAGATACGGAAATTAAACAGGTGGTAGCTAATCCTAATGAAGTTATTTATTACGCAAAACCTCCATTAGATGGGACCGATAGTGCCAGTAGGGGGATTCAAACCAATTTAGGCGATATTATTACCCATGCGATGGCGCTTTCTTTTAACGAACCTGTAGATGCGGCCTTGGTAAATGGGGGTTCCATACGTATTGATGATATGCTTTCGGGAGATATTACCAGTTTAGATATTTTTAGGGTATTACCCTTTGGCGGTGGCGTTTTAAAAGTAGATATTAAAGGAGACTTATTAAAACAAGTGCTTGCCTACGGAAACGAATATCGAGGCACTGGTGCTTACCTGCAACGCTACAATTTTACCCAAGGCTCCAGAGGTTCTTGGTTGTTGGAAGGAAACCCCATTGAAGACGGGGAAGTATATCAAGTAGCGTTTAGTGATTTTTTATTAAAAGGTTTCGATATCCCCTTTTTAACTCCTGAAAATGAAGGTATTGTAAAAATTTACGAGCCCACCAAAGACGAAAATGCTCACGATATTCGAAAAGCCATAATTATGTATCTTAAATCCTTAAAAAAATGAAAAAAATTATAAAGTATTTTTTAATTCTTGCTTTGGTAGCCCTTGTTGTAATTCAGTTTATTAGGCCGGAAAAAAACTTAGGAGGCTACGAGAGTGTCGCTTTTTTTGAAGCGGAAACAAAACCTTCCGAAGAAGTGAGAGCCATTTTAAAAACTAATTGCTACGATTGCCACAGTAACCATACGGTATATCCTTGGTATGCCGAGATTGCACCGGTATCCTTTTGGTTGGCAGATCATGTGAAAGATGGAAAAAAACATTTCAATGTTTCCGACTGGGAAAGTTATTCTGCAAAACGCAAAGACCACAAGCTGGAAGAACTTTTTGAAGAAGTGGAACGAGGCGAAATGCCTTTGGATTCCTATACTTGGATTCATGGAAACATTTCAGAAGACGAACAAAAAATTCTCATGCAATGGGCGCAACTGGCACGTTTACAGTATAAGAGTCAAATAGAGGTTTCGGCGAATTAATTTTTACACTTTTCGAAAAAGCTTTTTTCAAGTATTTGTAGTATATTTGCACGCAATTAAATAATAACTGCCTCCGACACTTCGGAACTAAATTTAATTGCCATGACTGCACACAATCACAAAATCTTAGGAGAAGGCTTAACGTACGATGACGTCCTTTTGGTACCTGCGTATTCAGAAATACTACCAAGAGAAGTTTCTATTAAAACTAAGTTTTCAAAAAATATTACACTAAACGTACCCATTGTTTCTGCTGCCATGGATACGGTAACTGAAAGTGCTATGGCTATTGCAATGGCTCGCGAGGGAGGTATTGGCGTGCTTCA
>JAGQZA010000017.1 GCA_020435805.1 Flavobacteriaceae bacterium | reverse complement strand
GCGCAATACTTTCTTTCACAATTAAGGTAATACTCACAAGTGTTGCAGCTACTAAAATGGAAACACCAATATTATTGTTTTTTATGGCTTCAAACTCGTTAATTCCCCTGGTAAGCATGGAAAATAAAAAGAATACCGAGGCATTAATAATCACTGCAGCCAGAAATCCTATAAGTAAATAGATTCCCGAATATTTTACAATCATACCTGTGTCTATGGTATCGGTCTGTGTCGTCGCTAACCGAATAATGTTGGTAATGGAAGGTAAAATCTCTCCAAGAATAAGCCCAATACTTAAGATAATTCCGGAGGTGAAAACGGTAAAAGCGGTGTTGTTTCCTTTAATGTCTTCTTTCTTAAAAAACAATTTGTGCAAGATGCTGTAGGAAACATAAATAATAACCACCGTAATAATAATGGAAAGAATTACTTCAAAAAGGGCGAGGGTAAAAAGTTGTTTATTCATAGGCTTTTATTTACTGGTTAATACCACATTCCAGTGGGTAATATCGTTAAAATTGTAAGGGAGTTGTCCTGCAGTATAATACTTTGCCGTGGTTTCCCAAACTACATATTTTTTTCCGTAATAGGTTTTATAAAGCCCCTTTGCGGGCAGATTTAACCCAATAATGGAGTGTCTATAAAACTCACTATTTAATATGGCGACATCGTAATTAAAATGTTTCAAAATGGCATAAATTAATACCGTACGGGTGTCGCAATCGCCTTTTAAATTCTGAAGAAAGGAAACCGGATTTTGAATTCCGTATTTCACATGACCAATACAACACTCTGGGCAATTTTCAAGGATTACTCGGATAGATTCTTCATAGTTTTCAGCAGATAAACATGCCTCTTGAAACACAAATGCATAAGGGATATCCTGAATGCAGGAGATGACCATTTCAGCAAATTCCATTTGATTTAGGTTTTTACGGCTATGAATTTCTTCAAAAGTAGCCATCACCAAATCCAAACTCGGGGTATCGGTTCGGTCGATATAATCATAAAGGCTTCCCCAAAAATTGGCAGAACTTGTCACTTTATAAGAGTTAATATGTTTGTGAAGTCTTAAAAAATCTTTTTCACGAACGGCCAATTTTCCTTGATAATTATTACCGTAGTTATCTTTCCAAACACGATTGCTGGAATACACAGAAACACTATCTATCCCTTCTAAAATAATGGATTTAGCAACGCCTTCTTCTACTTTAAAAGTAGTTTCTTCAGTAGTTGGAATGGTAACAAATTCAATTAAAAATAGCAGTAAAAACCGTATTCCAATAATTAGTAAAAAGAGAAACCCTACGTTTTTGAAAAGACTTCCTATGGTAGGTTTCCCCGCTATTTTATTAGCAAGTAAAATAGAAACAATTGCAGAAACAATAAAGGCTAAAACCCAATTTATAGTTAAAAATAATACAGCGAACAAAGTACCCGAAAAGCAAAAAAGGGCAAATACAAAAAGCCAGAGACAACCATTAGTTTTTTTTGGAGATTGTTGCATTACAATACCATAAGATTACAGCCTCGAATATCGCTGGTGTCAAATCTACCTAAAATTTCGAAATTTCCAGTAGGGTATAATTTCCCTAAATCTTGGGTGGCAATAAAGGAGCAGGAGTACAAATTTGCTAGGTCAATAACATTAATTCCTCCTGTTTTTCCGGAAATACTCGTGAGCGCATCTTCGGTGTCTCGGGTGAGTATTTTCATCCAAGGAGGGGTTTTAAAAATCCCTTTGCCTAATGAATAAGCCTGCGATAACAATTCGGTCATGCCATATTCACTATGAATTTCAGTAACTCCAAACCCTTTTTTAAGGGTATCATGCAAGGCAGATTTAATCAATTCCTTACGTTTTCCTTTCATCCCGCCGGTTTCCAAAACAGTGGTGTGCGCTAATTGAAAATGTTGCTTCTCAATGAGGTCCAATAAAGCATACGAAACGCCTATCAGTAAGGTTTTTTTTGCCTTTGCTTCTTGCTCCAGTATTTTTTGAATCAGCACATCGTGATTGTGGAGATAAAATCCGCTGTTTGGATCTTCGGTTTTATTAATTAACGATTGCACCATATAAATTAAGGAGGAACCTTCTCGCTCCAGATACGATGGAAGTAAAGCAAGGATGGTCCAATCTTTTGGATTTCCGTAAAATAGCTGAAAAGCTTTACAAAAACTTTCTTCGTATAATGAGGTATTTGCAACAAAGTGCCTGCTTAAGGTATCTCCTGTAGTGCCACTGCTGGTGAAAATAGTTTCCGCTTTTTTTTCTGAAGAAAGTATAGAGTGTGTTTTAAAAAACTGAATAGGTAAAAAAGGAATGTTCTCTATTGTTTTTACCGCGTTGGGGGTTTTATTCAGCAGGTTACAAAAATCACGATATACCGAAACATGGGTGTACTGATATTGAAATACCTGTAGTGCAAGTGCTTCAAATTCGGTAGTATTCGTTATCTGGAAAATAGCTTTCTCGAGCATAGGTAGATTTGTACCTTTCAAAAATAGGGAATAAAAAAAGCTTCCGGTAAAACAGAAGCTTTTTTGGATATTTTATTTTTAAAAGAATATTATTTCACTACCAATTTTTTGGTTTCAGAAATAGTTCCTTGTGTAATTTGAACAATATATACACCACTGTTAAGTTGGTTAATGTTCATTCTTTCAGCAGTTACAGTAGCATTCATTACTTGTTTTCCTAAAACATCGTAAATAACTACCTTTTTTTCTCCTGCTAAAGGAGAAGTAATGTTTAAAAATCCTTGAGCGGGATTAGGAGATATTGTAAATTGTTTGTTATTGAAATCGTTTACTCCTGCGGTGGGACAAGAATTAGTAGCTCTTAGTGTAGGAGCTGCTGTACAAAAAGATCCGTTACCATCAAGTTGAAGAGATTCAATATCCTTTTGTCCATTTAAGTTTTCATCATATTGAACAGTTTCACCTAAACCGGCTAAAAGTTCTGGATCATCATCATCACTGGTTCCATACACAATAGCATCTACTAAGTTTGTAGAAGTAACTGGAGTTCCATTAGGGAAATCTGCAGCGGTTCCTGTATAAATAGCAATGGCATCTGCACCATTTTGAATAGTGTTGTCTGGTCCTAAAGCAATATCAACACCTGGGGTAGCATCACTACCAATAATAAAGAAGCCGTTGGCATCGGTACTAAAACCTGTTAAATCAACTGCGGTATAGCTGGTATCGTTAGAGCCATTAAATAGCACCACAACATATCCATCCATAGCAAAATTTGGAGTATCAGATTTTAATTCAAGAAATTCTGTTGTATCTGTTCCTGTTTGGTCTGCATCTACTTCATTAATAATAAGTTGAGCAAAAGAAGAGGTTGCTGCAAAAAGGGAAGCAATTAAAGTAATTTTTTTCATCATAATATTGTTTTATTTTGTGCAAAGAAACGTAATTTTTAGTTTTTAGTAGGTATTTTTTTAAAGGTTTACCTTAAAATAATAGCAGAATGTTTAAATTTATTAAATTGTAATAGTATTGTAAGAGGAATGTTACATAATCGTTAACAATGCGGTAATTTAAGCGGTCTAGACATAATATACTGTATCTTTAGCCCACCAAAATACAAATGCCTTATGAAGAAAAAAGAAACAAGAATTCTGTTGGTAGATGATGAACCGGATATTTTGGAAATAATTGGGTATAATTTATCGGCAGAAGGGTATCAAATCATTACTGCCGAAAATGGCGTTCAGGCTATTGCTGAAGCCAAAAAACACCACCCCCACCTTATTGTCCTAGATGTCATGATGCCCGAAATGGATGGTATAGAAGCTTGCGAAAAGTTACGTAACATCCCGGAGCTTTCAGAAACCATTATTACTTTTTTAACCGCCCGAGGTGAAGACTATTCGCAAGTTGCCGGATTTGAAGCAGGAGCCGACGATTATATTACCAAGCCCATAAAACCGAAAGTATTAGTAAGTAAGGTAAAAGCCCTATTGCGTAGATTTAAAGAACCAGAAACGGTAGATAATTCCTTAAAGCTTGGCAATATTATTATTAACAGAGAAGAGTACAAAGTACAAAAGGGGAAGGAAGAAATTATTTTGCCTCGAAAAGAATTTGAACTGTTAGCTTTATTGGCTTCAAAACCAGGAAAAGTCTTTAAAAGAGAAGATATTCTTGATACGGTTTGGGGTAATGAAGTTGTGGTTGGCGGGAGAACTATCGATGTTCACATTCGTAAATTACGCGAAAAAATAGGAGACGATAAATTTAAAACCGTGAAAGGAGTAGGATATAAGTTTGTTGTTTAATGGCAGAAATCTTTAAAAAAACATATAGGTTTGCAGGTTTTACCTCAACATTTATTACGTTCTTCCTAACAGCTTTGTTGGGAGTTTTTTTTTATTGGCACAACGGGATTAATTATTGGTTTTTAGTGCTTTTCTTTTTTGTGTGTTATCTGCTTACCTTTTTTGTGATTCAATTTCGGGTTGAAAAATTTATTTACAAGCAAGTAAAGAAAATCTATAATGATGTAAAATTACTGGATGCAAGTACCTTCGACAAGCAAAAAATCACGACCGATATGGCCACATTAACCCGTCAGGTAGAACGTTTTGCCGAAGATAAAAAACTGGAAATAGAAACTCTTATAGATCGAGAAAACTACCGAAAAGAATTTATGGGAAATGTATCGCACGAACTCAAAACACCACTATTTACTGTGCAAGGCTATATTTTAACCTTACTGGATGGTGCTATGAAAGACAAAACCGTTCGAAAAAAATACCTGCAAAGAGCCAATAAAGGGGTAGAAAGACTTATTTATATTGTGAAGGACTTGGATATGATTACCAAGTTGGAAGTGGGGGATTTAGTGTTATATAAAGAAGATTTTAATATTGTGGAATTGGTGCAGAATGTGTTTGATTTACTGGAAATGAAGGCTGCCAAAAAGAATATTGCCCTTACTTTCGATATTGATTACCAAGATAGCATTATGGTACATGCCGACCGGGAACGTATGCAGCAAGTGTTGACCAATCTTATAGAAAACTCAATTAAGTATGGGAAAAATGATGGCACCACCGAAGTAAGCATAGAAGATCTTATAAAAAATAAGGTAATTGTTCGCGTGACCGATAATGGAGAAGGAATAGAAAAAGAAAACCTCTCCAGAGTATTTGAGCGCTTTTTTAGAGTAGATAAAAGTGGTTCCCGAAAAGTGGGGGGCAGTGGATTGGGCTTAGCTATTGTAAAACATCTTATAGATGCTCACAAAGAAAAGATTTATGTGGAAAGCCAGTTTGGGGTAGGCTCCGAATTTTCTTTTACCCTAGAAAAGTCTAAGTAAAACAGATTTTTAATGGCTATAAAAATATTCTTCGGTAGCTTTTAAAACATTTTCTGTATAAAACATCCTCTTTACAGGGTAATTTTCATTATTATATTCATAAACTATTATGTCGGTGGACATTACATCGTGTATGACATCATGATAAATATATTTAGTTGCGTTATTATTTCCACTTGGGTGTATTTTAAGTAAATATTCAGGATATACTAATAAAAAGGGATTTTTTTTAGTATCGTATTCAAACTGATAATTTATGCTATTACAATTGTTTATAAAAACTGGGTTGTTATTTTGATCATATTCAAACGTATTTATGCAAAGCCCTAAATCAGTCACAATCATATTATTAGCACTGCCGTACTCAAATAAAGTTACTGATTCTAAATTGTTATGATAGAATACTTGCTTAACTATTAAATTATTTTCATAGGTGTATTCTAAAAAGCTACCATTAGAATGCTCAACGGAAGTTATTCGATTGTTTGAGTAATTATAATTGGAATAAGCCGTGCCAGTTTGAGATTCAGTTTTTATTTGTTCTAATCTGTTGTTGGAATCATAGTAATAGAAGGTGGTATGATTCAAATTGCTATTTTGAGTATGGTCTATATATACCTTTTTTTCCAAGTGTAATGTGCTAGTATCTTGATAATTGTTTGTATTCTCTGAGTCATCAGATTTGTTACAAGAAATAATGAATAGAATAAGAAAAAGAAAAGGAAGGCAATTTTTCACTTGAATTATTTTTTTGAAAAATACAATTTTTTCTAAGTTCTTTCAAAAAGAGCAAATAATTCGGTAAAGTTTACTTCGCTTTTAAAATCTTTAAGCCCTCTGTAAAAAGGGATTTCTTTTAATTTTTCCAAGTTAAAATTTTCTTGTTTACATGAAGGCACAATGCCTTTGGCTTTTAATTCTTTGGCCAAATATTTTTGCTCAAATTGCCCCGGTGTGGGAATAAAAAAGGCTTCTTTTTCCATGGCGGCCAAGTCCATAAGGGTAGTATAGCCCGAACGAGATACCACAACAGTACTTTCGTTTATGGCTTTTTCAAGCTCTTGGGTTTGTAAAAAATTGATGATGGTAATATTATTGTTTTGAAGAATTTCTTTTTCAGCCTCCACAACACCTCTTACCAAAAGCACTTTTTTATCGGTATTTAAAAAAGTATTCATCATTTTCACTTCCAGCATGGTTCGTTGTGGCTCTGGCCCGGAAAGTAGTACCAATACATCATATTTCTTAGGGATTTCGATTTTTTTCATTCGGCTTAAAGGCCCCAAATAAGTAACCGAAAAGTTCATTTTTTTTGAATGCCCCAACCTTCCGCTTAAGTTAATAGGCCCCGAAACATCCGGAACCCAACATGCATCATATTTTTTGATAATTTTTTGATGCATTTTACTGCTGAAATAGGAAGTATTGCCACTTAGTACATTAAGTTGGTGGGTAATAAATACGGAAGGTACTTTTTTATTCAAAATCCCCATGCGATTGTCACTAATAATGCCCTGAATTTTTCCTTCTTCCACCAATTTTTTAACCAATTTCTTTTCAGAATTCATGGTTTTTTTAATCTGCGGAAGCTTCAAAAATAGTTTCAGTTTAAAAAATTCGCCTTTTTTGGGATAGGTAATATTGTACGAGGGTAACTCAACATAGTCAAGTTTCGGAAATTCCTTCCGAAGCAATAAAAGAGCAGCCCCGTCACTCCCCAATAACACATTAAAATCATGCTTTAGAAGTTCATTAATAATGGGTATGCAACGGGTAGCATGGCCCAATCCCCAATGTAAGGGAGCTACTAAAATGGTCTTTTGTTTTTTCAAATGTTTAAATTGATAATTGAATGACTTCATTTTGCACCAAAAACAAAAGTAACCATTCTTTTTCCAGCAGTATATTTCCGTAATTTTACCAAAATTTAAAGAAATAGTGCGTGGGAAGTAAAAATAAACTGAAACGATTTAAGGAAAACGAAACTTTTGCCAATGTTATTCAGCCCAAGAGAAATGAATTGCTTGAAGAGACCTTTTCATTAAAGGGAAACTGGAAGAAGGATTTTTTTAAGAATAATCATCCATTGGTATTGGAATTAGGTTGCGGAAAAGGGGAGTATTCGGTGAATTTGGCAAAAACATACACCGAAAAAAATTTCTTAGGAATCGATATTAAAGGAGCCCGCTTTTGGAGAGGGGCAAAAACGGCCATAGACGAGAACTTAACAAATGTAGGATTTTTACGAACACAGATTGAATTAATAACCTATTGTTTTGCTGAAGGCGAAGTAGATGAAATATGGATTACCTTCCCAGATCCCCAAATAAAATATAAGCGGACAAAGCATCGATTAACCAATGAAGATTTTCTGAATCGTTATCGAAGCATTCTTGCCCCCGAAGGAATAATTCATCTAAAAACCGATAGCGAATTTATGCATGGTTATACGTTAGGACTTTTGCACGGCTTGAGAGAAAAAATTACCTATGCACACCACGATGTATATGGAAGTACAGGTTCCCCAGAGGAGGTGACTGCCATTCAAACCTTTTATGAGAAACAATATCTGGAAAAAGGGAAAAAGATTACCTATATCAGTTTTCAATTGGGTTCCAAATAATTATGTATCTTCACAGGACAAACCAGCCCAATGCAATTAATTAGCAACTTTGTAATAGGTTTTTTAGCAGCGTTAATTGGCGTAATTCCACCAGGATTGCTCAATATGACGGCGGCAAAAATTAGCATGAAACAAGGGCGAAAGGTTGCTATTTTGTTTTCGGCAGGGGTGTGTGTTACGGTTTGTTTGCAAACGTTTTTGGCACTTATTTTTGCTCGCTATATAGACAAGCATCCGGAGGTGGTGGACATTCTCCAAAAAGTAGCATTAGGAATTTTTCTGTGCCTTACCCTTTATTTTTTCCTAATCGCTAAAGACACACGCAGGGAAGTTCCAAAAGAGATGGAACACTCAAAAACCAACCGGTTTTTTTATGGGATATTCCTTGGTGCCATTAACCTCCTTCCTTTGCCTTATTGGGTTTATATAAGTATTACCTTTGCGGCTTTTGGGTGGTTTTCTTTTGAACAACTTGAGCTTTGGATCACCGTTTTTGCTTCGGGATTAGGAACTTTTGTAATGTTGTTGCTCTATATTTGGTTTTTCAGAAACCGAATGGAAAACAATACACTGCACTTCAACATGAATTATGTGATAGGTATTATTACCGCAATTATTTCGGTGATTACTTTTTTTAAAATTTTTCAGAATATTTAACATGGCTACGGAAGGTTTTTTTGAAAAAGTCTATGAAGTAGCTAAGTGTATTCCCTACGGTAGAGTTACCAGCTATGGAGCTATAGCCAGATATTTGGGTGCTTCGGGAAGTGCAAGAATGGTAGGTTGGGCGATGAATGGCTCCGGAAAAGATACAGACATACCTGCGCATCGAGTGGTAAACCGAAAAGGATTATTAACGGGGAAACATCATTTTTCCGGTACCCATTTGATGCAGCAATTATTGGAAAGCGAGGGAATTGTTGTTGTTGAAAACCAGATACAGAATTTTGAGAAGCACTTTTGGGATCCTATGAAAGAACTAAGATAAACGGTATTATTTTGAAGAATAAGCTTCCAGCATATAAACTTTTTCTCACCACGTTACTTGTTCTATTTCTTCTTCAAAAAGGTATTGCGCAACAATACTTTTTTAAAAAATACGATGTAGAACATGGCCTTTTAAGTAATGAGGTGTATGATATTATTCAGGCTTCAGATAATTCTATTTGGGCAGCTACTTTTAAAGGTGTTGTACAATTTGATGGTCAAAAGTTTTACCATTATACCAAAGAAGAAGGGTTAAATAGTAATCTTCCAAGAACTGTTTTTGAAGACTCAAAGGGAGGTATTTGGGTAGGGTTTTGGAATGATGGACTCAATTATATTGCTAATGGCCATGTACAAAGCTTTAATGATTCACTGTTAGAAACCTTCAATAAAGTTATTCAGTTTTATGAGGCTAAAGATGGTACGATCTATATTTTTAATACGCGTTCCATTTTAAGCTATAAAGAGGGCCGTTTCAGTTTATTGCATGAATCTTCCGCAGAAATTGGCTACGCTTACCCAAATGATGTGGTACAAACCAATGATGGGATAATTTGGATAGGTACTTTAGGGGCGGGCCTTGTAAAATTTACACCAGAACCATTTAACATTGAAATTCTTAAAAACGAAACGCATAACATTAATAATATTTCTTATTCGGTTTACAAAAACCATAAAAACCAATTATTAGTGGGCTCCTACGGGTACATTTATGAATATGATGGGCTCCATTTTAAGGAACATAAACTTCCGGGAGAACATGATAAAAATAGGGTGTGGAGCATAACCCAAGATGCGCAAAACAATTATTGGTTAGCACTTTATGGTAATGGCATCATGGTTTTGGATGAAGGATTTAACGTAGTGCAGCATATCCATTCTAAAAATGGATTGTACGACACCTATTTGTATAAAGTACTTATCGATACCGAAAACAATAAATGGATAGCTTCCCAGAATAACGGATTAATAAGGTATAGGAGCAATGCTTTTTCCAGCTTTTCAGAAAAAGACGGAATACCCAGTACCATTATAAATGACGTTATTGAAGTAAAAGACACTGCCTATATTGCTACAGATAGAGGTGTCTTTTCATTTAAAGATGGAAAAGTAATGAACGAATACCTTAAGGGGAGGTATGTATATACACTTGCAAAAGATACCTCTAATGCTGTTTGGAACGTAAACGATTTTGGCTACGGAATTGTTAATGGAACTACGTTTAATAATGAAGAAGATACTTATTATACCCTTAGTATTGATAAGGACCAAAAAAAGTATTTGGCCGGGAATTATTTTTTAAGAACCATAAAAAAAGAGAATCATAAAACCGTTAGAATTAAAAACTTACAATCTAGGGTTACCCAACTACTAGACACAAGTTTTTTAGTAGGAAATAATAATGGTTTGTTTGAAATAGCCAACGATTCTTTAATTAAAGTACCTTCTCTTCCTGAAGATTTTAAAACCATACAATCTTCTTGCTCAATTTCTCCCAATGAAGCTTTTTTTGGCAATAACGATTACCTAATTTATTTAAAGAAAGATAAATCTGGGTATAAAACCAAAGTGTTTTCTAAAAATAAATTTATTGGCTTGCAAGGATTTAATGCCTTAAAAGTAAATGACGATAGGCTGTGGATTGCTTCAACAAATGCCTTAGCCCAGCTAGACATTAAATATTTGCTAGAAAAGGATAGTATTGTTATGACCACTTATACCCATGATTTAGGCTTTATAAAAGCAGAACCGTTAGACAATGCCTTAGAAGTTTTTGAAAATGGTGATGTATATATAGGGACTTCAGAGGGGTTACAAGTATTTGCTCCCTCAAAATTTTCAAAAAATAATACCCCGCCTACCTTAAAGATTAATTCGCTATGGCTATTTTCAGAACCGTTTGTAGATAGTCTGTATGTACATGGCGATACGTATAAGTTTTCCTATAAAGAAAATCATATTACCTTTAATCTATCTGCCATAACACATACCTATCCAGAGAATGTTCAGTTTAAATACCGTCTAAATGGACTTCCTAATGCGGCTTGGTCGAAACCAAATAAGGAATCTAAAGTATCCTTTCCTTTTTTGCCCCCTGGGGAGTATGAATTTGAATTTACGGCAGATAATGGATTTGGTGTTTGGCAGGAGAATACAGAGAAATTAAAATTTACAATAACCGCTCCTTTTTGGAAATCCAGCTGGTTTTGGGTAGGGTTTATCCTTTTATTCTTTATAGCACTTATTGCTTTTATAAGCTGGAAAGCAAGCGTGAAACAAAAACGAGCTAAAAAATATGCTCAAAGCCTTTTAAAGGCTCAGGAAGATGAGCGTAAACGAATTTCAAAAGAACTGCACGATGGAATAGGGCAAGATTTACTTCTTATTAAAAATAGCTTGGCTATGAATGCCACAAAAACAACAAGTTTGGTCGATAAAACCATAGAAGATATTAGAAGTTTAAGCAGAAACCTCCATCCAGCTGAACTGGAAAAATTTGGATTAACCAAAGCATTAAAATCTATGGTCGAGCAAGTTGCCGAAGTAACAGATTTGTTTATCACTGAAGAAATTGAAAACATTGACCAAGCTGTTTCAAAAGAAAAAAGCATCTATATTTATAGAATTGTACAGGAGTGTATTAATAATATTTTGAAACACGCTGAAGCCAATGCAGCAAGGATTGAAGTTTTTGTAAAGGAAACCATTCATCTCTCTATTCAAGACAATGGAAAAGGGTTTGATGTGCAACAGCGCAAATTAAAATCAAAAAGCTTAGGGTTACAATCCTTACACGAGAGAATCTCCTTTTTAGAGGGAACATTACATATAGAATCAAAAAAGGGAAAAGGAACGAAAATCAGTATAAAAATTCCGGTCTAATGACTTACAAAATAGACGTACTAATTGCGGACGACCACCCTCTTTTATTGGAAGGATTAGCAGTGGTGTTGGAACGAAATTTTCCTGAGTTTAACATTTACAAAGCAACCAATGGGTTAGAAGCACTTCAATCTATATTAGAACACCATCCGCAATTAGCGATATTAGATATCGAGATGCCTCATCTAGACGGTTTGGAAGTGGCAAAAAAGCTGAAAGAATCCCATCATCATTGTAAAGTGATTTTTTTAACCCTGCATAAAGAACGCATCTTTTTTGAAGAAACCAAAAACCTTGATGCCAGTGGCTATGTACTTAAAGAGTTTTCTACCCTAGAAATTGTTACAGCTATTAAAGAAGTACTGGCAGGAAGAAAGTTTTATGGAAAAGGGTTGGAACTTTTTTCTAAAGAGACTGAAAACAATTTGCCCGATTTTACCAAAACAGAAACCCATATTATCCAATTAATAGCCCAAGGAAAAACCAGTAAAGAGATTTCAGAAATGCTGTTTATCTCTTCAAAAACGGTAGAATCGCACCGCTATAATATCTCCAAAAAACTGGATTTGCCTTCCGAAAAGAATAGTCTTTTGAAATGGGCTATGCAAAATTCACTGAAAATTAAGGGATAACCCTTAAGGATTTAATGGATTCCCCTTACAATTTCATTTTTCTTTACTCAATAATTTTATGGTATTAAAAATCAGGCAGTTATAAAACTGTTTTTAAAACCATCGAATTATGAAAAAAGTATTTCTCCTCATGCTGTTTGCATGTATTACTGCAACAGCGCAAAAAACCCAACGTTCTTCCTTGGGGATGACAGGCTCTAGCGCCATTATACAAGACAAGTATGTTGCAGCAACCGTAGGACAGCAAAGTGTTATAGGAGCTTCAATTAATGAAGTTGCCGGAGTAAGACAAGGCTTTCAGCAACCTTTACTAAGGGTAGAGTCATTGCCCAATGTGGTAAACAATTTAACGGTAACAATCTATCCTAATCCAGTAGATGCAACACTGCAAATTGCTTTTGATTCTGAATTGAAAAGCCCTGCCAACTTTTCCATTTTTAATGTGCTGGGACAACAAGTTTTTTCAGAAAAACAAATACCAAAAAAGCAAACATCGCTAGATGTTAGTAGGCTTTCTAGTGGTAACTATATCTTAAAAATTGATATAGAGAACCAATCATTTTCTACAAAAATCATAAAACAATAACTCATGAAAGCGGTATTGTATTTACTATGCTTGATGGCATTTTCGTCTCAAGCACAAGAGCTATTTTGGGAGTATGGGCAGGCTTTAACAAGCTTCGACTATAAAAACTCCCAAGGAAACGAACTAGATAATTTACAAGGAAAAACCTTTTCTTTTGTGAATGTAGGAACAAGAATCCCCTTATTTAAAGAAGCATTGCAATTTACGGGGTCATTCAATTGGGATCGTTTTGGAGCCTTAGGAAGTGACGGTGTGCTAAACAATTATTTTGACTGGGAAACCACTTACTTTGGGGCAATTCTAGGCCTTGATAGTAAGGTTATAGGCGCAGGAAATTTTTCTTGGCATTTACAAGCGGGTGCTGGGCCAGAATTTTTAGTTCAGGGTTCACAAACATTGAATAATCAAGTATTTGATCTTACAGAACAAGAAGATTTTAACGGAGCTGTTTTCCTTTTTAGATTAGGGTCGCAATTTGAGTATCAAGTTTTAGATGGTGTTTCACTTGCTCTAAGCTATCACTTCGGTAAATCTAGTAATGTGGGTTCTGATACTTCAGAAGAATTGTCCTTCAAAGCACACCAATTAGGCCTTAAAATGTATTTCAATATTGCTTCAGGAAAAAATGCTGAAGAAGAAAAAATCAATTCAACTAACCAAGAAAATTAATTTGTCATGAAAAAATATATACTTTTAGTACTCATAATGATGTCTTTTGGGTTTTTGTTCTCCCAAACAGACGGGATTAATTACCAAGCGGTAATTATAGATCCCAATGTGCAAGAGCTTCCAGGGCAAAATGCCACTGGAAATATATTGCCAAATACTCCTATTTCTCTTCGATTTTCTATACTGAATGAAAGTGGCGGAATGGATTATCAAGAAATTCAACAAACCAGTACCGATCTCTTCGGAATGATCAATGTATTTGTAGGAAATGGAGCTGCTACCTCTGGAGTTTTTTCTGAGATACATTGGGATGGAACTCCCAAAGACCTTAAAGTGGAAATAGACTTTAAGGGAAGTGAAAACTTTGAAGTATTAAGTCAAGAAAAACTCACGTTTATCCCTTTTGCGTATCATAGAAATATTACAGCTACGGGAGACCTTTCAGTTGCAGGATTTAGTGCCTTTGATGACGATGTAAACATTGACGGAAATACTACTATAAATGAAAACTTAAGCGTTCTCGGAAATACTTCATTAGAAGGAAATGTTGAAATTACAGGTGGAATAACCTTAGCAGAAGATTTGGTAGTAAACGGAACAACTAATTTGAACAATGGTCTTTCTGTAAATAATGAAACATCAACCATCCTTTCTGGGGATATAAATGTGGCCGGGAATAGTGTTTTAAGCCAAGATTTGGAAGTTAACGGTACCACCAATTTAGGAGCAGATGTTACTATTCAAGGAAATACGCAAGCCAATGGAAGCTTAGCAGTTGAGGGTGTAACCCAAATTAATAATGCTTTTTCGGTAAACCTGCAAGCACCAACATTGCTTTCAGGGTCATTAACCGTTGAAGGGAGCGCATTGTTAAATCAAAATACAGAAATAAATGGTGCAACTCAAATTAATAACTCTTTTTCGGTAAATCAACAAAGTCCCAGTGCGTTATCCGGGACGTTGGATGTGGCAGGTAACACTTCTTTGAATCAGGATTTAATGGTAACAGGGAGCACTAGTTTGCAGGATTCTTTTACCGTACAACAACAAAGCCCTACGTTACTTACGGGAACACTCACGGTTGAAGGGGAAACAGTATTTAATGATGATTTTATCATAAACGGGCAAACGGTTATGAATAATGGTCTTTCGGTAATTGGAGATGTTTCAATTAACGGTCAACTTCAAGTAAATCAAGCAACTACGCTACAAAACTCATTAAATGTTTTAGGAGAGAGTAATTTGCAAGACGATTTAAATGTACATGGAGCAACTACGCTTAGAGATACTTTTAAAGTTGATGATGGAAGTCCAAGTTTTTTAACCGGGAATTTAAAAGTGGATGGCCCAACTGAAATTTTTAACACTGCGCTAATAACTGGTGAAGCCACTGTGGATAATAATCTTCAAGTAACAGCAAGTACAGTAATAAATCAAAATCTTACAGTAGATGAAACTACAAATTTGAACAATATTCTAAATGTAAATAACGGTGCAGAAACTAATTTAACTGGAAAATTAACAGTGCTTGGGGCGACATATCTAAATGATGAGTTAAATGTTGCTGGAGTTTCAAATCTTACCAATGAGTTGAATGTAACAGGAGATAGCAATTTAAACAGTGAGCTTACCGTGAGTGGTGTATCAAATTTGAATAACGATTTACATGTTCAAGGAGTTACTAATTTAGAGAGTGAGTTTAACGTAAATAATGCTGCCGCTACAAATTTATCCGGCACATTAAATGTTGAGGGTATTTCCACATTTAATAATGATGTGACCATAAATGGAGAATTGAATATAAATGATAAAATTGAAGCAACTGGGCTATACATATCTTCAGATACTGGTGTAGAAGGAAATTATGTAGCCGTTTTTGAAAATACCAGTGGAAGTCAAGATGCCGATGGAATTGCTATTAAACTGGAAACGGGAACTTTAAGCATCGACAACCATTTTATTTCTTTTTATGGAGATAACGATTATTTAGCGGGAAGAATTGAAAGCTATGATTTGTTAGGGGGCGATTTATGGGAATCTTTTCCTGTACCAGATTTTGCTACACTCGTTGATGTTTTTGATTTTAGTCAAGTACTGGAATGGACACCACCTAGTTTAAATTTTGATACAGGCACTTTACCTACTGCAAATTTTAATCCTGGAGTATTGCCAACAGTTACTGAAGGGAGTTTGCCCTGTGAAGGAAGCAATAGCAGTGAAATTGAATTTTGTTTTGATGTTGTTGGATTAGGTTTTGAGCTTAATTTTAAATATGGAACCCTACCTAGTTTAGTATTTAATGGCGGAAGTTTACCTGCGGCAGATTTTGACATAGGGGATATAGATTTAAACTTTGATGGTTTTTTTAATCCTACAGCAGGTATAGATGCAACCAATCAAATTGGAGCCATGGTAGGTTGGGGTATGAGGAATGGGTATCCTGGTTATTTGCCAACGTCTCCATGGAAAATCGCACTAACTCCTATCATTCTTTCCGCTCAGCAAGTAGCTCGAAACCAAGGTATAGTTTACGGCTCAAAGGGAGCAGATTATGCAGAATGGTTGGAAAAAGAAAACCCAGAGGATACTTTTACTTTTGGTGAAATAGTAGGCGTAAAAGGAGGGAAAATTTCTAGAAACACCATAGATGCAGATCAAGTAATGACTATTTCATACAACCCTATTGTATTGGGAAATATGCCCGAAACTGGAAAAGAGGAAAACTACGAAAAAGTAGGTTTTATGGGACAAGTACCTGCATTAGTAGCTGGTGAAGTAGCTATAGGAGATTTTATTGTAGCGAGTGGTAATAATGATGGATATGCGGTAGCCATAGCTCCAGAAGATATAGAACTTCAAGACCTAAAAAATATTATAGGTCGTGCCTGGAGCGAGAGCAATCCTTCAAACTTAAGTATGATTAATGTTTCAGTTGGATTAAAAACCAACGAGTGGATTATGATTTTTGAAAAGCAAGAAACAAAAATGAAAGCAATGGAAAAACAACTTAACGACTTAAGTGAGCTGTCAAATACCGTAAAAGCCATTCAGTCAAAAATTGAGCAACTAGAATTAAATTAATTATAGTTGTTAATTCGATGGAGTCCCGCTTCTGAAAAGAAGTGGGATTTTTTCTTTTACGGAACCATAAATCATTTCCATCATTTCATCTTCCATTTCAGAAGTTTTCCCTGTATATTTGCACTTTAGAATAAATCTAAATTAGTGAAACCCCATTTTAAAAAGCAAAGCGCATTTAAAGTGGATGGTTGAACTAACCCCAATTTTGCATTGGGGTCTTTAAAAAATGAATTTAAGAATATAATGAATTTCACTAAAAAAGAAATTTTAGCTGCTTTAGAAACCATTTCATTACCCGGCGAAGGAAAGAATATGGTAGAAAGTGGAGCCGTTCAAAATATCATCACTTTTGCTACTGAAGTGATTGTGGATATTACCATGGCAACTCCCGCATTGCATATAAAAAAGCGTGCCGAAGCAGACATCATAAAAACCATCAAAGAAAAAGTTTCGGAAGAGGCTGAGGTAAAAGTGAATATTAAAGTGGAGGCTCCCGAAAAGCCTCAAAATCCTAATTTAATTAAAGGGAAACCTATCCCGGGAATTAAAAATATTGTAGCTGTTGCTTCAGGAAAAGGAGGTGTTGGTAAATCTACTGTTACAGCAAATCTGGCGGTCACACTTTCAAAAATGGGCTTTAAAGTAGGAGTGCTCGATGCCGATATTTATGGGCCTTCTATCCCCATTATGTTTGATGTGGCTTTGGAAAAACCACTTTCGGTCACGATCGATGGGAAAAGTAAAATGAAGCCTATAGAAAATTATGGGGTAAAAATGCTATCCATTGGGTTTTTTACGCAACCCAATCAGGCGGTTATCTGGAGAGGACCTATGGCAGCAAAAGCCTTAAATCAACTCATTTTTGATGCCGCTTGGGGCGAACTCGATTTTATGCTTATTGATCTTCCTCCGGGAACGGGTGATATCCATTTAAGCATTATGCAATCGTTACCTATTACTGGTGCCGTGGTGGTAAGTACTCCTCAAAATGTAGCTTTGGCCGATGCACGAAAGGGAGTGGCGATGTTTCAGCAGGAAAGTATTCAGGTTCCGGTATTGGGAATCATAGAAAATATGGCGTATTTTACCCCCGAAGAATTACCAAATAATAAATATTATATCTTCGGAAAACAAGGTGCCAAAAACCTGGCAGAAGACTTGCAAGTACCATTTTTGGGTGAAATTCCTTTGGTGCAAAGTATTCGCGAAGCAGGGGATGTAGGGCATCCGGCAGCATTACAAACGGCAACTTCAATAGAAAATGCTTTTGAGGAAGTGACACGAAATGTCGTGGAGCAAACCGTTTTCAGAAATGACAATTTACCCCCTACCGAAGCGATTAAAATAACCACTATGGCGGGGTGTAGTGCCGTAAAAAAATAATTTTATGGAAGAATTAAAGATAAAAGTAGAGGCAGCTCTTGAAGAAATTAGACCTTTTTTACAAAGTGATGGAGGGGATATTTCTTTAGTTTCCATTGATGATGGTGGAAAAAAAGTAACGGTGCAATTATTAGGTGCTTGTGTGGGTTGTTCAGTAAATCAAATGACCCTTAAAAGTGGTGTGGAAATGACCATCAAAAAACACGCTCCTCAAGTAGAAAGTGTCGTAAACGTATAATGACTTTTGTCATTCTTTTCCTCACTTTTACCCTCTAATTTTGAACTTTATTTTTTGACGTTCATAGCAAATGATTAAAACCGACATACTTATTATTGGTGCAGGTCCTACGGGACTTTTTACTGTTTTTGAAGCAGGGCTGCTAAAATTGAAATGCCATTTAATAGATGCGTTACCCCAACCGGGAGGTCAATGCGCCGAAATATACCCCAAAAAACCTATTTATGATATTCCGGCTTTTCCGGAAGTTTTAGCAGGAGATTTGGTAACTAATTTAATGAAGCAAATTGAACCCTTTCAACCTGGCTTTACCTTAGGTGAAAGAGCCGAAACCATTGAAAAATTAGAGGATGGAACTTTTGTAGTAACCACTCATAAAGGAACCAAACATAATGCACCCATTGTTGCAATTGCGGGAGGGCTGGGAAGTTTTGAGCCGCGTAAACCCCCCATTGAAGGGATTGAGAGTTTTGAAGAAAATGGGGTAGAATATTTTATTAAAGACCCCGAAATATATCGCGACAAAACGGTAATTATTGCCGGAGGAGGCGATTCGGCATTAGACTGGAGTATTTTTTTAACCGATGTTGCTAAAAGCGTTACGCTGGTTCATAGACGGAATGAATTTAGAGGAGCTTTAGATAGCGTAGAAAAAGTTCAGGAATTAAAAAATAAAGGGAAAATTGAAGTCATTACACCTGCCGAAGTGATTGGTGTACACGGGAATGGTAAAATAGATCGTGTTTCTATTGAAAGGGATGGCGAGATTTTTCAAAAACAATGCGACCACTTTGTTCCTCTTTTTGGGTTAGCTCCTAAGTTAGGGCCTATTGCAGAATGGGGCTTGGAAATTGAAAAGAATGCCATAAAAGTAGATAACGCTCTTGACTACCAAACCAACATTCCCGGTATTTATGCCATTGGCGATGTGAATACGTATCCAGGAAAATTAAAGCTAATTTTATGTGGTTTTCACGAAGCAACGTTAATGTGCCAAAGTGCGTATCAGCGTATTTTTCCCGATAGAAAGTACGTGATGAAATATACTACGGTGGGTGGTGTAGAAGGCTTTGACGGCACCAAGAAAGAAGCCCCGAAAGCAGTGGTAAAATCGATTAATTAGTTAGGGAGTTAGTAAATAGTGGTTAGGAAATTAGTAAATAGTAGTTAATAGTGGCAGTTCAAAGATTTGAAGATTTATTAGTTTGGCAAAAGGCGCAAGATTTTAGTGTTGCTGTTTATTATCACTTTTCTAATAGTAAAGATTATGCTTTTAGAGATCAAATAACTAGAGCTTCAGTTTCTATTTCAAATAATATTGCTGAGGGATTTGATAGAGATACAAACCCTGACTTTAAAAGATTTTTATATTTTGCAACAGCTTCTAATAGCGAAGTAAGATCGATGCTTTATTTAGCTGTTCGATTAAAGTTTATTTCAGAAAAGACATCCGAAGATTTATTGCAAACATCCAATGAGATTTCAAAAATGTTATTTGGGTTAATTAAATCATTACAATAATTTTTTCTAATTACTATCTACTAAACTACTAATTACTGAATATGGCCCAAGACATAATCATTAAAATAATAGACAGAGAAGGTGTTACCCATGAAGTTTTAGCCCCTACCGATATGAATATGAACCTTATGGAGCTGGTACGTGCTTATGAATTAGCCCCCGAAGGAACCATAGGGATTTGTGGAGGCATGGCCATGTGTGCTTCGTGCCAGTGTTACGTGCTTAGTGATCACAACTTGCCAGAAAAAAATGATGATGAAGAAGCCATGCTTGCCGAGGCTTTTAATGTAAAAGATAATAGCAGGTTAGGTTGTCAGCTACACATTCATCCAGAATTGGAAGGACTTACCATAGAACTCGCTCCGGAAAGTTAAATACTTCTGCAATATTCTGAAAGCGGGGTTGGTCCTTCTAAAATAGATTTTATCACTTTTAAAGTGCCGTCTTCCCCCGTGGCAATTTGCCATTTAATAAGGGCAATACAACCATTTTCAATTTCTAAGCCCGTAATACAGCGCGGGTGTACACAACTTCCATCATTAAAATAGGCTATCTCTCCCGGCTCGGGAAAACGTGGACGGTGGGTATGTCCGGTAATGGTAAAAATATTCGCATTATCTACAATCCATTTTTTTGTTTTCCGTTCCACTTTAATGAGCTCTTTAAAGTTTTTTGCAGGGCTCGTAGGGTCTCCAATGCCAAAAACCTGTAACTGTCGCCATAACACTCGTACCATAAATCGGTTAAATTTCCAACCAACATAGTTCATAAAATCGGCTTGATGCCCATGGGTTAAAAACAGTTCTTGTTCGGTTTGAGTATGTTTTAAAACAATTCCTTCAGTAAACGTAATTCCGGGAAAAAGGGGAACATCTTTTCCGGTTACTTTGTCAAAATAGGTGAATAGGTTTTTTTCAACAAAACGCTTATTTTTATAGACCATGTCATGGTTTCCCACAATTCGATGTAGCCGATTTTCATTAAAGAAATGCTGCATGAGTTCGTACACATTTTTATGGGCTTCAAAAATGGAAGTAAAGTCAATATTTTCCCAAAGCTCGTCACCGTCACCTAATTCGCAGTAGGTAAATCCGTGGGTATAATAATGTTTTAATGCGTGGTAATAAATATTTCGGTTATTGGCAAAGTCATCGGCAAAACTATTGTCGCCTCTGTGGCAGTCACTAAAGAGTATAAATTTTGACGAATCGTCAAAAGGCACACGGGGTGCATTGTTATAAGCTCTCGTTAATCTTGTTTGTGATGACATGGCAAATGTTTATCTAAAGATACAAGAATTTGAGCTGAATCAAGAAAATAAAAAAAGACCCTTTATTGGGCCTTTCTGTATTAATATTGTTTTACACATTTATTTAAAAGCATTGTGTCCCGTAATGTCCAACCCTGTAATGAGTAAATGAATGTCGTGTGTTCCCTCGTAGGTAATCACACTTTCAAGGTTCATCATGTGGCGCATAATGGAGTATTCTCCGGTAATTCCCATGCCTCCTAACATTTGTCGGGCTTCTCTGGCAATTTTAATGGCCATGTCCACATTGTTGCGTTTCGCCATAGAAATTTGTGCTGAAGTAGCACGGTCTTCATTTTTTAATTGCCCTAAACGGAAGGCTAACAACTGTGCTTTGGTAATTTCAGTAATCATTTCGGCCAATTTTTTTTGCTGAAGCTGAAATGCCGCAATAGGTTTTCCAAATTGAATTCGCTCTTTGGCATAACGCAGTGCCGTATCATAACAGTCCATGGCTGCACCAATAGCACCCCACGCAATGCCGTAACGGGCAGAGTCTAAACACCCAAGGGGAGCTCCTAATCCTGATTTATTTGGAAGCAAGTTTTCCTTCGGAACTTTTACATCTTGAAATAATAATTCTCCCGTTGCCGAAGCCCTTAATGACCATTTGTTATGGGTTTCCGGAGTGGTAAAGCCATCCATGCCACGCTCTACAATAA
>JAGQZA010000179.1 GCA_020435805.1 Flavobacteriaceae bacterium | reverse complement strand
TATTTGGAAACTCAAACCGTTCAATTTTAATCACCAAGCCAGTGTTGAGATAATAGGATAATGATCGGAAAAAGATTCCTTTCGATTGTTAAAATCAATTACTTCCAGCGTTTCCGAAGCTAAAATAAAATCAATTCGCATGGGATATTTATTGAAATAAAAACTGGTGCCTAGACCATTTCCACGTTCTTGAAAAGTATCATTCATGTCTTCCTTCAGTTGTTTATAGATGTAGGAAAAGGCAGTGTTGTTAAAATCTCCGGCAAAAATAACCGGATGTGGTGACGTTTGTTTATGTTTTAAAATAGTTGAAACTTGCTGTTGCTGCTGTACAAAGGTTTGCGAAATACGCTTTTTAATTTTTTCGGTACCGCGCTGCTGAAGGAAATCTACCGTAGGTAATATTCCTAAGGACTGAAGATGTAAATTATACACCCTTAGCGTATCTGCTCCTACTTGTATGTCTGCAAAAATGGAATTATTGTAGGTTTTCTCAAAATCAAAAGCACCTTTTGAAACTATAGGATATTTTGAAAAGATGGCATGACCTAATTTGTGCGAGCTGTCTTTAAAATGTATGTACTGATAAGGAAACATTGAAAAATCTACCGTATTGGGAAGATAATACTCCTGAATACAGACAATATCGGGTTGTTCTTCTTTTAATAAATTGACTATAGATTGTTGTACTTTTTCTATTTCGGGATTTTTTTCATAGGCATTAAAAAGCCGAACATTATAGCTCAACACTTTCAGAGAATTTGAGTATTCGGAAATATCACCTTCCGAAGAGAGTTCAAAAAAAGAGGTGTGCAAAAAGTACGAAAAGCCCAGTACCAAAGCTGAAACCCAAAACCGTTTTTTCCAGCGAAAAAGCCAATATCCCGCAAAAAGTAAATTCAGTAGAATAAGCGGAGAAACGGCAAGGCTTAAAACAGACAACGTAGGGAACGAAGAAGGAGGCAGAAACGGGAGAATAAAAGATACAAATAACAAAAGGGCTGCAACCATGTTGAGCCCAAAGAACAATTTCCCCAAAAATTGAAATTTAAACATGTTTCGGCTTAGTTTTCTTTGCCTGCTTTAAACAAAAAGTCCTTTTCTTCTTTGGTAAGGCTTTCGTAGCCACTTTTTCCTATTTTATCCAGAATTTGATCTACTTGCTTCTGGTAATCGGTTTTAGTTTCCTTGTTAAAACGCTGCGAAGCATTTTGTGTTGTCTTATTTCTATGTACTTTTTTAAAAGGTTTTTTCTTTTTAGGTGTAAATAAAGCAACAATACGCTCCAGCAGCCTTTCAAACCAATTCCCAATGTCATTTCCTTTCAGTAATTGCCTAGCATACACATATCCAAAAAAGGCTCCCCCAAGGTGTGCCAAGATCCCTCCGGCATTTTTTAATGTAGAAAGGCTCACTAAATTCCACAAAATAAAAAACATAGCTATATGCCACAGTTTCAAATTGATGGTAAAAATTCGGATGGGTGCATTAGGCGAATAGGTAGCCGAAAAGCCCATAAGTGCCATGACAGCAGCAGAGGCTCCCTGTAAGGTGCCTACGGTGGATACAAAAGCCGGAAAAATATTATAGGAAATCATATACAAAACTCCTCCGGCGATACCTCCCAAAAGATAGATGGCTAAAAATCGTCGTTCCGAAAAAAGATTGGTCACATACCTTCCAAAAAAATACAACCATAACATATTAAATAAAATATGCCAAAAACCCGTATGAATAAAATTATAGGTCACAATCGACCAGGGTTGAGTGATAAAATGTGAAAAGGACTCTGGCAAAACAAACCATTGGGTCAAGAAATTATCCTCTAATTGAAATAAGGCAGTTGCAATAATTACAACCAAAAAAATAAGCACATTAATTACAATGAGCTTGGTAATAATATCTGCTGTTTTAAATTGATATGAAAGACTTCCTTGCGTCATTTAATTCCAACGATGGTCGTTAAAGCTATTTTTTTTCCAGTAGTACATAATAATAAATCCTACTGCGGCTCCTCCAATATGAGCCCAATAAGCTGTATTTGATGGACCTGCTAAAGAAACTCCCGAGACTGCTGAAATTAAATTCAAGGCAAAATAACCTCCAATCAAATATTTTGCTTTAATTGGTATAGGGATAAACATAATCATTAAAGGAAGATTTGGGTACAAAACCGTAAACGCAGCTAATAATCCAAATATAGCTCCGGAAGCACCCAGCATTGGTGAATTATAGCTATTAAACATTTTTACAAGTGAATTACTATCTATATAGTCTAGAAGTCTCGAATTATAAACTCCATTAGTTAAAAAATTTTTGACATCACTAGCAGTAAATCCTGCTTCCATAAAAGCATTGTATCCTGGTAAATAGTTCAAATAATTTATCACAAGGTGCAGACCCACAGCACCTAAACCGGCAGAAAAATATAAAAATAAAAATCGGTTTCGGCCTAAATAACTTTCCATTTGACTTCCAAACATGTACAACATAAACATGTTAAAAAGGATATGAAAAATCATACTAGGATCATGCATAAACATATGCGTTACTATTTGCCAAAAGTGAAATTTTTCATTTAATGGAAAAAACATAGAAAATAATGAATAAGCGTCTTCTCCTATGGATAAAGAACCAACATAAAAAAGAATGTTAGCTATTAAGATTACTTTAACCGTTTCGGTGATTCTTCCCATTATCTAAATTTTTTATCAAAATCACTCAATTCCATGGTTATAAAAACAGGGCGATTGTCTGGTGATACGTGAGGCTCTTTACAGGCAAATAATTGATGTATTAAATGTTCTTGGGCTTCTGTCTCCAAAAAAGCACCCGTTTTTATAGCCATACTTTTTGCCAAAGATTTTGCCATGACATCATTTTGACTAAATCCGGCGTCAGGAACTTCCGCTTCAATATCGGCAATAAGCTGGTGCAAAATGGTTTCTACATCACGTTCTAAAATACCAGCAGGAACGCCACTTATCGCTATCCCTTCTTCTTGAATTTCTGAAAAAACAAAACCTGTATCTTCCAATTGTTCTTTCAAAGATTGCAACAAACCTATTTTCGATGTTGAAAAGGAAACCAAAACAGGAAACAACAACTGCTGACTTACCGCTTGACGCACGGTAATATTTTTCAATAATTCTTCGTACAACACCCGTTGATGCGCCAAATTTTGATGAACAATGAGCAGCCCGCTTTTAATGGCACTCACAATATATTTATTTTGAATTTGAAAAGTGGTATTTCCTGTATGCTTCGTATTCCCTTCAAATAATGTTCCCGTAAGTTCTTCACTTTCCACCTCCACATTTTCGATAACGGTATCGCTTCCCGAAACAAATTCATCCTCTAAACCCACATACAACGATTCCCATTGAGGCGCTTTTTCCTTTTTGAAGGAAGAAATGTAACTTCCTTGTTTTGTTTCCTTTTGAAATGGATTAAAGTCTTTATCCACCTCTACGGTGGGGAGCACGGGAGCTTTTTTGGAATACTCATAAGGGGTATCAAAACCCGAATCTCTATTGAAATCAATAACCGGAGCGATACTGAATTGCCCTAAACTATGCTTTACGGAAGCTCGAAGCATGGCATAAATGGCATGTTCATCTTCAAACTTAATTTCTGTTTTTGTAGGGTGAATATTAATATCGATAGCCTGAGGGTTTATTTCCAAATACAAAAAATATCCGGGATGATTTTCAGTCTTAATCAAACCTTCAAAAGCCGAAACCACCGCATGGTGTAAATACGCACTTTTAATAAATCGATGGTTCACAAAAAAGAACTGTTCTCCCCTACTTTTTCTGGCAAATTCGGGCTTTAAAACAAATCCGTTGACGGTAACAATATCTGTTTTTTCTGAAACGGGCACCAATTTTTCATTGGTTTTGCTTCCAAAAATAGCCACAATCCGCTGTCGCAGATTACCGGAAGGAAGACTAAACACGTTACTTCCGTTGTGAATCATCTCAAACGAAACCTGCGGATGCGCCAGTGCTACTCTGTGAAATTCGTCAATGATATGGCGGGTTTCTACGGGATTACTTTTCAAAAAATTGCGCCGGGCGGGAATATTATAAAAAAGATTTTTTACCGAAATGGTAGTCCCCTGTGGCGTTACCACCATTTCTTGAGAGATTACTTTGCTTCCTTCTATTTCAATTTTGGTTCCCGTTTCGCCGGTTTCGGTTTTTGTTTTCAGCTCTACATGAGCAATAGCTGCAATAGAAGCCAGTGCTTCCCCGCGAAACCCTTTGGTATGAAGATTGAATAAATCGTCTGCGGTTTTTATTTTGGAAGTGGCATGCCGCTCAAAGCAAAGACGCGCATCGGTAACACTCATGCCTTTACCATTATC
>JAGQZA010000178.1 GCA_020435805.1 Flavobacteriaceae bacterium | reverse complement strand
TGCCGTAGAAGTTCGATTTAAAAATGGGAGAAAACATTTTTATTCCAATCCCGAAAATGTACCATTGGCAATGGGTGATGTGGTGGCCACCGAAGCTGCTTCCGGGCATGACATTGGTATTGTTACGCTTACCGGGGAGCTGGTTCGGGTGCAAATGAAACGAAAAAAGGAGCTTCTTAATTTGGAAGCACTTCCGAAGATTTACCGAAAAGCCTCCCAAAAGGATATTGATATTTGGCAAACTGCCAGAAACCGGGAAGATGAAGTGCAAAAGAAATCTCGAGAAATTGCGATGGGACTGGGTCTTAAAATGAAAATTAGTGATGTGGAGTTTCAAGGGGATGGTACTAAAGTTATTTTCTACTACACGGCAGAAGATCGAGTGGACTTTCGGCAACTTATTAAAGATTTTGCGCGTAGCTTCAATACCCGAATAGAGATGAAACAGGTAGGCTTTAGGCAGGAAGCTTCGCGATTAGGGGGTATAGGTTCCTGCGGAAGGGAATTATGCTGCTCCACTTGGCTTACCGATTTTAGATCGGTCAATACGGCCGCTGCCAGATACCAGCAGTTATCTTTAAATCAGCAAAAACTGGCCGGGCAATGAAATTAAAATGTTGCCTCAATTATGAACTGGATAGTTACACCGAAGCCTTGAAAGAATTCCCTAAAATGGAAGTAAAGCTTTTAACTGAAAAAGGGAAGGCTCAATGTCAAAAAATTGATATTTTTAAAGGTCTTATGTGGTTTTCGTATGAAGAGGAGTTTATGACTTGGCACGAACTTACCGTTGCCAAGGTAAACGAAATAATTGCCGTTAATAAAAAAGGAAAGAAAGTAGCTTCTCTGGAAGAATTTATTGAAGAAAAAATAGTCGAGGATACAGAGCTGTTTAACAATGTAGTGGGACAAGACAGTTTAACCCGCTTTGATCAACCTAAAAGATCCCGAAACAGAAACAACAAAAATCGAAATAGAAATAAAAAGAAGAAAAAAAATGCGTAGCATTTTATGGGGAATTTTAGGGGCTCTTTTTTTTATTGCTTGCGACGGTAAAATCAAAGCAAGTGAGACAAAAACTTTAGGCACTACTTGGGGACAAAACAACGAGGTTGAGTTTGTGATTCCTCAAATGGACTCCTTAAAAAAATACAATCTATTTTTAAACATCAGGAACTCAAACGAGTATCCGTTTAATAATATCTTTATCATTGCTTCCATGAATTTCCCTCACGGAAAAGTGGTAACGGACACACTGGAATACCGCATGGCGGCTTCAGATGGAACATGGTTGGGCGATGGAATTGGGAATGTAAAAGAGAGCAAACTTTGGTACAAAGAAAATATATCCTTTCCCGAAGCGGGAAATTACATCCTAACAATCTCTCATGCAGTGCGCAATAATGGGGAGGTGGGGGGCGTTTCACAATTGAAGGGAATTTTGGACATAGGCTACAGTATTGAAGAAACAACAACACAGTAATGGCAACAAAGACCGTTAAAAAAGGAAATCAGAAAGACGAAACAAAAAGACACATCCAGTTTTTTTGGAAACTCTTTGGCGGAGTCATTCTATTGGTGCTCTTTTTTTTCTTACTGGCTTCTTGGGGTGTTTTTGGGAGCCTTCCCGATGAAACTAGTTTAGAAAACCCCGAAAAAGACCTTGCCACGCAAATTATCTCTTCCGACGGACAAGTAATAGGAAAGTTTTTTAAAGAAAACCGAACGCCGGTACAATACGAAGAGTTGCCCGAACACCTCGTAAATGCATTAATAGCCACAGAAGATGCCCGATTTTATAAACATTCCGGTATTGACGGATTTGGAACTTTACGCGCTATTACCTTCTTAGGGACCCGTGGGGGAGCCAGTACTATTTCGCAGCAATTGGCTAAACAGTTTTTTACAGACCAAGTAGCAAGCAATAAAGTGGAGCGTGGCATTCAAAAAATAAAAGAATGGATTATTGCTACACGTTTAGAACGACGCTATACCAAAGAAGAAATCATTACCATGTATTTCAATACCTACGATTTTTTAAACCTTGCCATTGGTATTGAATCGGCCTCCAATATCTATTTCGACAAAGCCCCGCAAGAGTTGAATGTTCAAGAATCGGCCATGCTGGTAGGGATGTTTAAAAATTCATCATTATACAATCCGAAGCGAAACCCAGAGGGTGTTATGAATCGAAGAAACGTGGTCCTTTCACAAATGGAGAAATACGATTTTATTACAGAAAAGCAAAAGGATTCGCTTCAAAAACTACCTCTTAATGTAAAATTTACCCCTCAAGATCACGATAAAGGTATTGGCACCTATGTTCGGGAATACATTCGGGGATTTATGAAACAATGGGCCAAAGACAATCCTAAACCCGATGGTAGTTTATATGACATCAATAGCGATGGATTAAAAATTTACACCACCCTCGATTCCAAAATGCAGCTATATGCCGAAGAGGCTGTAGATGCACACATTTCACACATTCAAAAAGAGTTTTCAAGACAAAACGAAAAAAATAAAACTGCCCCTTTTCGAGACATTACCAAAGAAGAAGAAGATCAAATTATGGAATCTGCCATGCGAAGAAGTGACCGCTGGAGAGAATTAAAAAAGCAAGGAAAGAGTGATTCAGAAATTAAGGAAAGTTTTACCAGAAAAACACAAATGACTATTTTTTCATGGGGAGGCGATATAGATACGTTAATGACGCCATTGGATTCTATTCGGCATTATAAATCCTATTTAAGAGCATCCATGATGTCGATGATTCCACAAACCGGTGAAATAAAAGCCTGGGTGGGCGGTATTAACTACAAACACTTTAAGTACGATATGGTAAAAACCGGAAAGCGTCAAATAGGCTCTACCTTTAAGCCTTTTGTGTATGCCACGGCTATTGACCAAATGCACATGTCCCCCTGTGACACGCTACCCAACACCCCTTTTACTATCCCTGCTGGAAAATACGGACTTATAAAAGACTGGACACCAAAAAATAGTGGTGGTGGTTATGGTGGTATGCTAACTCTTAAAAATGCTTTGGCGAATTCCATTAACACCATTACCGCAAGATTGATAGACAGGGTAGGTCCCAGACCCGTAATCGATCTGGTTGAAAAAATGGATGTAGATACTAAAAACATTCCTGAAGCACCTTCCATTGCGCTTGGTACTCCAGATATTACCGTATATGAAATGGTAGGAGCATATAGCACTTTTGCCAATGAAGGCGTTTTTGTGAAACCTATATTGGTGCAACGAATTGAAGATAAAAACGGAACCATTTTATATCAAAATGTGCCCGAAACCAGAGATGTGATTAGTAAAGAAAGTGCTTATGTAACTATTAGCCTTATGGAAGGAGTGACACAGTCGGGTTCCGGACAAAGATTAAGACATTCAGGTAATGCTAATAATACCGTATATAAAAATGCGGTAACCGGATACCCCTATCAATTTACAAATCCTATCGCAGGAAAAACCGGTACTACGCAGAATAATAGTGATGGCTGGTTTATGGGCATGGTACCCAATTTGGCTACAGGAGTATGGGTTGGGGGCGAAGATCGTTCGGTTCGATTTGCAAACACAGCATACGGACAGGGAGCAACCATGGCACTTCCTATTTGGGCGATGTTTATGAAAAAGTGCTATGAAGATACATCATTGGATATTTCAAC
This sequence comes from Flavobacteriaceae bacterium, assembly GCA_020435805.1. Lineage (GTDB taxonomy): Bacteria > Bacteroidota > Bacteroidia > Flavobacteriales > Flavobacteriaceae > Halomarinibacterium. The sequence goes on along the minus strand of JAGQZA010000178.1, from coordinate 730 downwards.
CAACAATTTCAAAAAACCGGCAAAACTATCCATTGAAACCAATTGCGCTAATTACCGAAATTCTGAAGACGGTCCCTTGCCCGATGACGAATTTAACTTTAACCCATAAAAAATATCACATACTACCCGAGAAATCGGGTTTTTTTATCCCTTATATTTTTGTAATTTTCAGAAAAATTGAAAACTAAATGATTACAAAAACAGTAGCCCATGTGCAAGAAGCGTGTCATGGAGTAAAAGATGGGATGACCCTCATGTTAGGCGGATTTGGGTTAAGTGGCATTCCTGAAAATTGTATTGCCGAGTTGGTGCGACTTGGCGTAAACAATGTTACCTGCATTTCTAACAATGCCGGGGTAGATGATTTTGGGTTGGGATTATTACTTCAAAAGCATCAAATAAAAAAAATGATTTCTTCCTATGTGGGCGAAAATGCCGAATTTGAGCGGCAAATGCTTAGTGGAGAACTGGAGGTAGAATTAATTCCGCAGGGAACTTTAGCCCAACGTTGCCGAGCTGCCCAAAGTGGTATCCCCGCTTTTTTTACACCCGCAGGCTATGGTACCGAAGTAGCCGAAGGAAAAGAAGTGCGTGAGTTTAACGGGCAAATGCACATTATGGAACATGCCTTTAAAGCCGATTTTGCCTTTGTAAAAGCATGGAAAGGGGACACGGCCGGGAATTTAATTTTTAAGGGAACGGCTAGAAATTTTAATCCCAATATGTGCGG
>JAGQZA010000177.1 GCA_020435805.1 Flavobacteriaceae bacterium | reverse complement strand
GCTTAACTTAATGATCATGGACACTGGCTAGGTCGTCCATAGGGGTATTTCGGTAGAAGAAAAAAAATGTTAATCAAAAGCCGGGCTCGAGCACAAATAGCAACTCCTCATTTTAGCCATTTGTGCTCGGCCCTTTTATCTTTACTGGAAAACAAATATCTTTATTCAAATCCCCTACGGCGCCTAGCCCGGCCCGTTCTGTGCGATTAAAAATATGAGGACTGCCATAATATCCATATTATTTTTTATTTCTTTAGTTTGTAATGCCCAAGTTACATCTGAATATTCTTTCATTAAAGTAGATACAATTAATGGTGATACGGCAAAATACTTCCGAAACTCGAACAGGTATGTGGAAATAAGTAAGGAGGGAGTAATGATAGTAGATGGTCACAAATTAGGAGGGATGACAAGTGCATGTGGTTGTGAATCGGTCCCTCATGGTTATTGGATAGAAAGGTATAGAAACGGGAGTCTAAAAGAACAAGGGAGGTATTATTGTACCCAAAAGACGGGAACCTGGATTTACTATTATCCCAATGGTCAGATAATGAGGGTTGAAAATTATGAAATGCCATACGTAAATGAATTAACAAGTATTGATTTAGAACAACTGGGTATCGACAAGCTAAGAAGGGTATATTTATTAGAAGGCCCCTATTTAGAGTATTATGCAAACGGCCAATTGAAAGTTGAAGGCGAGTACGAAATCGTAGAAGAATATTCTACAGTTGACTCATTTTTCACATTTGATCCTGAAACTTATGAATTAATCATCAACGAAGCGAAAGGGGAGTATTGGATACCCGAAAGTGTAAAATCACGCTATTGGAACTATTATTCAGAAACCGGCCAATTGATCTCCCATGAATACTATGATAAAAAAGGATGGAAAGACGACAAGATTAGAGACGTGGGATCAAGATTTTGGGAGGTGGTAAACCAAATTGTAAAGCACTTGGAAGAGAAAAGGGAATAAAAACCGCACAGAACAATGGCTTCACTTCCATCCTCGCTAAACGCTTCGGCCGTCGTGTAGCCCAACGTTGGGCACAAGCAGATAAAAAAAGGCATGTAAAATGAAATTAATCCTTCTTACAATAATAGCGTCATTGCTCATTTCCATACCTGAAGGAAAAAGTCAAGACATTCAGGAACTCATAAGTACCATTCGTGAATACTCGAAGAATAAATATCCCGGAGTGATGATAGGTATTACAAGATCTGATTCTGTTCTTTTCAGAGGTGGTATTGGATATGCTAACTTGAAGGACTCCATAGCAGTGAATGAAAAGCAACTTTTCCGGCAAGGCTCTATCTCAAAATCATTTATTTCTTTAGCATTATTAAAGTTATTGCACGATCAGAATTTGTCATTAAAAACCCCAATTAGAGAAATAGACCCCAATATCCCCTTCAAAAATGACTGGGCAGAGTCTGTACCTGTAACGGTGGAACATTTGTTGGAGAGTACTGCCGGCTTTGATGATTTCCATGCACATGCCATTTATAATTTCAAAGACTCCTTGCCACCGCCAACCACAGAACTTATCTATTCACATCGTAAATCTTTATATGCCAGATGGAAACCTGGCACCAGACACGCTTACTCTAATTCAGGTTATGTAGTAGCAGGACATCTTATTGAAAAACTTTCGGGGATACGTTACCAGCAATATATCGAGGAGAATATTCTTTCCCCATTGGGAATGGCATCATCAGGATTTTATTTTAAGCCACCTGCCAATCTTCCGTTTGCCACTGGTTACCGTTCTGCCAATGGTCAAGAACTCCCTTTTGTTTCATTACAAGCAGGTCCTGCAGGTGATTTGTGTTCCAATGCAGACGACATGATTAAGTTTCTTCAGTTTATGCTTACCCGAAATGGGGCCCAAATTGATAGCACTGTTTTTACGAAGGAGACTTTTGACAGGATTGAGAACTCGCATGCCTCCGCTGCCGGAAATGCAGGTTTGGCAGGAGGGTACGGATTGGGAAATTTTAGTGTTTGGCAAAATGGGTTTGTTTTCCATGGGCATGATGGTGGTATTGACGGTTATTCTTCCCGATACATATATAGCAGAGATGCAAATTTAGGAATCGCAGTAGCCGTTAACATCACCGAAGACCCAACGCCTATTGTTGAATTAATTTTAACCCACCTACTTGGCAATCCAGTAGATCACCTTGCAGAAAGAGCCACTTTCCCCATTCCCCAGCAACTTAAAGACGAATATGAGGGATTTTATGTGTTCAGAAACCCAAGACAACAGTTCAAGGCTTTCATAAATAACCTTGCCAATAACTTTCTCTTAGAATTTGAAGACGATCAGGTTTTTATAAAAACAGTTTTTGGTCAAACTATCGACACAATGACCTATGCCGGTAATAATCAGTTTTACCGCAATATCGAAGATGTACCATCTGTTATTATGTTCACCAATGACGAGGGTAATAAGTCACTTGGCATTAAGCGTAATTATGCAGAAAAAGAATCTCTTATAGTCCGCATGATTATGAATGTTATAATTATATCATCGATGATTGTGCCATTTCTTTATATAGCTTACTTTGGTATAGGGCTATTATTTCAACTAATCCGCAGAAAAAAAATCTTTCCATTGTCTAGTTTTATATTATGTATTGCTTGCTTATGTTTCCCTGTGATGTTTTATGGTTTTACAACGGCAGCATCTGCCCGGTTTACAGCAGGAACTTTAACCTTCCATTCAGGACTTCTATTTGTTAGCTCCATTTTGATGGTGGCATTTACTGCCTACTCCTTTTTTCAAGTATTTTCTATTAAAAGTAACAAGTTCTTTCGAGCCTTTTTTAAGGTTACAACCGTTTCTATGATTATACTTTCTATATTTCTTTGGCAAAGCGGGTTCGTTGGTATGAGACTTTGGGCATACTAAAGCCAGTGCCCAACAAGGGCTAAAACACCAATAGCTCCCATTCGGTCGCTACTGCGTTTAGCCACATCGTTAGCGGTCAGGAAAATAATTAATTAGTTAGCAATCTCCTCTTTTTACATCCTCAATGCCATCTACAAGGAATTTACGAACTTGTTGTAGCTGAAGAATTTTTGCATCGATTTCAGCAATTTTGACATTTAATACTTCGACCTTCTTTTCCGCTGATAACTTGTTACTATACCAGTCATCCAATAATCCTTTTATTTCGGCTAAGGTGAACCCAATTTCTTTAGCTTCTTTGATTAGCTCTACTTTCTCTATTAGGCTTTCATCGTAGTGCTTGTAGTTATTTGTTTTCACTTTTTCATCCACTTCTCCTTTGAATAGACCATACTTTTCATAATATCTCAAGGTATGTATAGACAATTCTGTTCGCTTTGATAACTCGCTTATAAGCATGATTTAAATTTTTTTTGAAAAAACTACAAGGTATAGACTATAGTCTACACTTTGTAGTTTCAAAACTATATAATACTTTAGACTTTTAATCAAAAAAATAATTAAAAATGAAAAAATTAACTGACTTAAAATTTCTGTTTACAGCTGTTGCCGTTTTAGAGTTTTTATATTTTATAGCTGCAATGGTGCCTCCGTCATTAATCCCTACTCTTACAGGCTGGAATTTAAGCCCTGATGGACATTGGATAGCAAAACTAATAGGCTTAGCATTAGGATTTATGGGCTATATTGCATGGATATTTAGAAAAAATCCACATATTGGAGTAGCGGTAGGACTTGCAGCATATCAAATGGCAAGTGCTACTATGGATTGGATAATGTGGTTGACCCTGAAAGATGATGGGATTTTCAACAATTCATTAGCTGAAACAACTGTTTTTGGAGCAATAGTCTCTCACTACTTTTTTGGAATTCTTTTAATATTAGGAATTCAAAAAGCCAAAGCAAATGGATAGTGTTTTAAATTATTTTAACGGAGAAAAAATTCAATGTTTAATTGGTTTGGTCATCTCCATCGCATTCATTATCACTTCTGCATATTTTCTTAGTACTCAAAAGGCACTTTTGAATGGGATGGCTTATTCCATTTTACCACTTGCCATTTTACTTTCTATTATATGTATTGGAGTAATTGTTCGTGTTCCAAAAGATATTGAACGCGTTACCACATATTACAAAGAAGAATCTGTAAAATTACATACCGAAGAACTTCCTCGGATGGAAAAAGTAATGAAGAATTTTAGCATCATCAAGAAAATTGAGATAGGTGTTTTCTTGGTGGGATTAGTTTTAGTGTTTATGTTTTGGGGAAATGGCCTCATCAAAGGAGTTGCTTTGGGTCTTATTATTCAAGGTATAATACTTTTTCTATTCGATTACGTGGCAGAATCGAGAGGAGTAATTTATATTAACTTTCTAAAATCATAGCGATAATAAGAAAAACCCGAACCGCTAACAAAGTGCAAAACGGCAATAGCCAGCAAAAGCTGCCTACTGCGGTTGCACAGACCGTCAGGCTGTGAAAAAATCCCCTGCATGCTTCTCCGGCCGGAGCCAATTCCGTAAATTGAGAAAGCAACCAAGCCATAGTTCTATGCCGCTTATTAATGGGACAAG
>JAGQZA010000176.1 GCA_020435805.1 Flavobacteriaceae bacterium | reverse complement strand
CTCTTGCTATCATTGTTGAAGAAAAGTTAATTAAAATCAAAAATAGTAAAAGCTTATGGTTACTAACGAAGAAATTATATATTTGATTAACATTTTACCAACAATTAAAACCCAAATTATGCCACTCATTGCAAACGACCCATTGAGAAGAACGTGGCTGGATGTTCCGGCAAATAGTGATTTTCCTATTCAAAATATACCCTTTGGCGTGTTTTTAACGCGAGATGATATCATTACTATAGGTACTCGAATTGGCGATACTGCTATTGATCTTGGTGCCTTGCATCAATTGGGCTATTTTGACGGCATAGAGTTAACCGACGATATTTTTTTACAGGATAGTTTGAATGATTTTATTGCCGACGGAAGAAAAACCTGGCGGTTAGTACGGAACCGAATTGCCAAAATATTTACCCACGATAATCCAAAACTAAGAGACAACGAAGATCATAAACAAAAGGTATTGTTTGACTTAGATGAAATTGAAATGCAATTGCCGGTGGATGTGGGAGATTATACCGATTTTTATGCCAGCAAGGAACATGCTACCAATGTAGGTTCTATTTTTAGGGATCCAAAAAATGCATTATTGCCCAACTGGCTACACGTGCCCATTGGCTACCACGGAAGAAGCTCCTCCATAGTTCCATCTGGAACACCCATAAGGAGACCCGTAGGGCAAACTTCTCCGGGAGAAGATGGAATACCGGGATTTGGCCCCACCAAACTACTGGACTTTGAATTGGAGATGGCTTTTATTACGACTGCTTCAAACGATTTAGGGAAACCTATTCCTATAGATGAAGCTGAAGAAAATATCTTTGGATTGGTGTTATTTAACGATTGGAGTGCCCGTGATATTCAAGCTTGGGAATATGTTCCGTTAGGCCCCTTTCTAGGAAAGAACTTTGCCTCTACCATTTCACCTTGGATTGTTACTTTAGATGCCCTGGAAGCCTTCCGCGTGAAAGGCCCGGAGCAAAATCCGAAACCACTTCCCTATTTACAACAAACAGGAAACAAAAATTATGACATTCAGTTAGAAGCCAGCATTAAACCTTCCGGTGGTACTGAAAATGTTGTTTGCCGCTCCAATTTTAAGTATATGTATTGGTCCATGGTACAACAATTAACCCACCACACCGTAAATGGTTGTAATGTGAGAAGCGGTGATATGATGGGCAGTGGCACCATTTCCGGTCCTACTCCAGATAGTTATGGCTCTATGCTGGAACTTACTTGGAAAGGCCAAAATCCTATAAAAATGAATGATGGTACCGAGCGTAAATTTATTAATGACGGCGATACGGTGATTATGCGTGGTTATTGTAAAAATGATCAAGTTCGTATTGGTTTTGGAGAATGTAAAGGAAAAGTGTTGCCAGCTAGAAAATTATAGTTTGGCACAACCCTTGTAATTTTCCAAAAAGAAACCAAACTATTTTATTATGAGAGCAATTATTACCCTATTATTTATGGCACTTTTGCTCAATGGATGCAACAGTGTAAAACGAAATCAGAAATTTTTAGCACAAGGCGATTACGACCAAGTAATTGAATTGGCCGTAAAAAAACTTTCAAAAGACCCGTACGGTAAAAATAGCGATGCTCACATTTCTTTTTTAGAGGAAGCCTTTATGCAAGTGGTACAAGAAGACAAACGCCGTATTCAATTTCTTCAGCAGGAAAATATTCCATCAAATACACGGGAAATTTATTATTTATATTGTGATTTGGGGAAAAGACAGGAGCTTATTCGCCCACTTACCTCGTTGGTAAATCTAAATGTGAAAATGGAAGATTATAGCCAAGAAATTATTTCTTCCAAAAACAATTTTGCCGACTATCTATTTGCCGAAGGCAACAAATACTTGAATAGAAACAGTGTACTTGATGCCCGTGAAGCTTATGAGTACTTTAGTGATTTAAAAAATATTCAAGCCAATTATTTAGGATTGGACGATAAGTTGAATGAAGCGCACTTTAAAGGCACCGACTTTGTTTTTGTGGAATTAAACAACCAAAGCGGACAAATTATTCCGTTTCGATTGGAGCAAGAGTTATTAGATTTCAACACTTATGGATTGGATGATTTTTGGACTGAATATCACAACCGAAGGGAAAACGGAATTCACTATAATTTCGGAATCGATTTAAATTTTAAGGATATCCTCATTTCTCCCGAACGTATTTCAGAAAAAGAATTTCAGCGAAAAAAAGTCATCAAGGATGGTTGGGAATATGTTTTGGATCGATACGGAAATGTGATGAAAGACAGCCTTGGAAATGATATAAAAATAGATAAGTTTATTACCGTTACGGCTGCAGTTACTTATACAGAGCAAACTAAAGCTGTACAAGTAAACGGTGATGCGGTGTATTTGGATTTAGATATAAACCGGGTGATTAACCGCCACCCTTTGGGAACCGAGTTTATCTTTGAAAATATTTTTGCCCGTTACCGTGGTGATGAACGAGCTCTCACCGAAGAAGATTTGGAATTTAGTAGAAACGATTTCTTTCCATTTCCTTCCAACCAGCAAATGGTCTTAGATGCTGGAACCGAGATAAAAGAGCGGTTAAAAGAAATACTTCGGAATAATCGTTTTAGATACTAGAATTTAGTCCCCCTTTTTAAGGGGGATTTTTTTAGATAAATTTTTCTAAATCAACAGCATGAATACTATGGTGTGAGGCGTGATACACGGCTACTCCATTTTTTATCACCAGAAGTTGTGGACTTTGGTGAACCACCTGAAATTGATACCCCACTTCATTAGATACTACCCTAAAAGCATGCAAATCGAGATAATAAAGTTTCAATTGGTTGGCATCCACGGCATAATCACTTTCAAAATTTCGAAGCACCATTCGGCTTATGCCGCAAGTAGTGGAATGTTTAAATATGGCCACAGGCACCGTTTTGGAAATTTCTTTAATTTCTTCCAATTGTTCCACCCGGGTCAATCGAAGCCAAGGGAGTTGCTTTTGTTCTTTTTCAGTTGTTTCTGTTTTCTTTCCGAAGAAATCAAATAAGCCCATACCTACAATTTTTTGTATTGTCGTGCAAAAATAAGCGACTTTACAAATAGTTGACTCCTTTTTGGTATCTTTAAAATCACTATGGCAAAACTACATAAAACAAAAAAAAAGAAACGCATTGCCAAAACCATTGGTAAAGCTCCGGGTACCGATGGGTATGTTGGTTTAAAAAAACGGGATAAAACCGATATTGAAATTCACGAATTTTCCAAAAATTCTTTTGAATGCATTAAAACCAATAATGTTGAAGATGCTTTTAAGTTTAAAACTACCGAACAAATCACTTGGATTAACGTAAATGGTTTAAATCTTACCCAGGAAATTGCCAAACTGGGAACTTTTTATGGTTTGCATCCTTTGGTCATGGAGGATATTCTTAATACCGAACACCGACCTAAAGTGGATGAATATCCCGAATACTTTTTTGTGGTTTTGAAGATGCTTTATTTTAATAAAGAAGAATTATTTACGGTCGAGCATATTTCGTTGGTTATTGGTAAAAATTACGTCCTTAGCTTTCAAGAATCGGAAGAAGATATATTCGATTCGGTACGTATGCGAATTTCGAATCCCGAATCTAAGATTCGTAATTATGGAGCAGATTATCTAGGTTTTGCCATAATAGATACTATTGTAGATAATTATTTTGCTATTGTAGAGGATTTTGGTGAAAAGATTGAAGCCATGGAAGAGCAGGTTTTTGTCGAAAACCCGTTGGCATCTACCCCTCAGGACATCCAGCTCTTAAAACGGGAGGTCTTAAAAATACGAAGAAGCGTATTTCCGCTTCGCGAAGTGATTTCCAAATTAGAAAAAACGGAAAATCCCCTTATGGAAGACCGCACGCGAGATTACTTTAGGGATGTGTACGATCATATCATTCAAATAAATGAAAATATTGAAATCTACCGCGATATGGTTTGGGGGCTTATGGATATGTATATGACCACGGTGAGCAACAAAATGAATACAATTATGAAAGTGCTCACCATCATTGCCACCATCTTTATTCCACTCACCTTTATAGCCGGTATTTATGGGATGAATTTCGAATTTATGCCCGAGCTACATTATAAATATAGCTATTATGTATTGTGGGGCATCATGATTTTAATTTTCGTAGGGATGTTATTTTATTTCAGAAAGAAACGATGGTTGTAAAAAAGGCTGCCGTAGTAAATACCACATGCAGCCTTCTGCTAAAGGGCATAGCATAAGCGAATAATATCATTGCTTCAGTTCTAATTGTTTTAGACGAACTTCCAATTGTTTAAGTTGAGAAATTTCTTCCTTCAAAGTAGTAATTTCTTTCTGTTGTTCTTGAAGTGCCTTTACCAAAACTGGGACAAACTCTGCATAACGAAGTCCGTAGTGATCATTTTCATTTTCTGGGCGATCTAGTCCATGAAAATCGAACTGCAATGAATTAGCTGCTTCTTCGACCTCTTGAGCAATAAAACCTATTTGGGTTTCAGCTTCTTTAAGCTTTTCAGATTCATAAATACGTTGTTCT
>JAGQZA010000175.1 GCA_020435805.1 Flavobacteriaceae bacterium | reverse complement strand
GAAACTACGAGTACATTTTTGAATTGGATGCAGACTTTTCTCACAACCCAAATGATCTTATACGTTTATATAATGCCTGTCACAAGGACGGAAATGACGTTGCCATTGGCTCCCGATATATAACTGGGGTAAATGTGGTCAACTGGCCCATGAGCAGGGTGTTGATGTCATGGTTTGCCTCAAAATATGTGCGCTTTATTACCCGAATGAACATTTATGATACCACCGCGGGATTTATTTGCTATCGCCGTGCGGTGTTGGAAAAAATTAACCTAGATAAAATTAAGTTTATGGGCTATGCGTTTCAAATTGAAATGAAATACAAAGCCTACCTTAGTAAGTTTAAAATTGCAGAAGTTCCGGTAATATTTACAGACCGAACCAAGGGAGAATCTAAAATGAGTAAAGGGATTATTTCAGAAGCTATTTTTGGAGTAATTTCTATGAAGCTGAAAAGCGTATTTAAAACATTAGAAATATAATGAAGACGGTATTAATTAAGAATGCCAATATTGTTAATGAGGGGAAAATTTTCAATGGGGATGTACTTATTGAAGGAGACCGTATTTCAGAAATTGGGGAAAGCATCAGTAGTAAATCTTCAGAAACCAAAGTAATTGAAGCCGATGGCCTCTACCTACTTCCCGGGATGATTGATGATCAAGTACATTTTCGGGAGCCCGGATTGACCCACAAAGCTACCATCGAAAGTGAATCGAAGGCAGCAGTAGCAGGCGGAATCACCTCTTTTATTGAGATGCCCAATACGGTACCTCAAGCGACCACCATTGATTTACTGGAAGAAAAATTTGCCAGAGCCGCCGAAACTTCCTGGGCCAATTATTCCTTTATGTTTGGCGGTACCAATCATAATCTGGACGAAATTTTAAAAGTGGATGAAACCAAAGTGGCAGGGTTGAAACTTTTTTTAGGTTCCTCGACCGGCGATATGCTTGTGGACGATGTTAAAGTTTTGGAGAAAATATTCAGTAGTACCAAGCTTTTAATTTCGGCACATTGTGAAGACGAAACCACTATAAAAAATAACTTGGAAAAGTATAAGGCTGAATACGGAGATGACATTCCGGTAGCATTACATCCCATGATTCGAAGTGAAGAAGCCTGTTATATTTCTTCTTCCAAAGCTATTAAACTGGCCGAAAAAACAGGTGCCAGACTGCATGTATTCCATCTTTCTACCGAAAGAGAAACCCATCTTTTCGGTAAAAAGAAACTACTTACCGATAAAAAAATTACTGCCGAAGTGTGTATTCACCATCTTTGGTTTACCGATGAAGATTACAAAACCAAAGGCAGCAAAATTAAGTGGAATCCTGCTGTGAAGACCCAAAAAGACAAGGACGGACTTTGGAAAGCACTTTTGGACGACCGCATCGATGTTATTGCTACCGACCACGCACCCCACACTTTAGAAGAGAAAAACCAAGTATATACCAAGGCACCTTCAGGCGGGCCGTTGGTGCAGCATGCGCTTGTAGCGCTATTGGAAATGTATCACAGAGGGGTTATTCCTTTGGAAAAAATTGTAGAGAAATTTGCACACAATCCGGCTGTTTTGTTTCAAATTAAAGATCGTGGCTATATACGCAAAGGCTATAAGGCAGATTTGGTTTTGGTAGATCTTAATGCGCCTTGGGTAGTAAACAAGGATAATATTTTATACCATTGCGGTTGGTCTCCCTTTGAAGGAACTGTATTTAAATCGCGTGTGCACTATACGCTTGTTAATGGGAATCTTACTTTTGAAAATGGCAAATTCCCAAACAGAACCCACGGGGAGCGACTAACTTTTAACAGAGGATGAGATTTTTAGTATATCTATTTTTGGTAATTTTTTGGGTGGGTTGTCAAGACGTTAAACGTCCTGAACAACCTGAAAACTTGATACCTAAAGATACCATGGTTGCCATTTTGGTAGAGTCTTACACCGGAAATGCCGCCCGAAGTATCAACAATAAAGTTCTTATGGATCAAGTGGTCGCATTGGATTCACTAATTTATACGAAATATGCTATTGATAGTCTTCAATTTGCACAAAGCAATGCGTACTATGCTTCTCAATTAAATGAATATATCGATATTCTAAAAGTAGTGGAAGAACGCTTAGTGGTTCAAAAAGCCGAAATAGACACGCTTATTATACGAGAGGCAAAAGCGGTAAAAGATAGTATCGACGCTTTAAAAGAACCGCAAAAAAAGAAAAAAGACTCTATTACCGGAATACAAATTCCTCCGGTTCAAAATTAATTCGGATAATTTTTTACTATCCTGCGAAGCGTTTCTTCAAACGGGGTAAATTGAAAGGATAATGCTGTTTCAATTTTTGAAGCATCATACTTAGAGTGTGTATATAAAGAATGTACTGTTGCTTTCAATAAGCTTCTTTTAGTTTTAAATAGATTGTTCGAAAGCCAATCCAAATTACTTAAAATCATTAAAATCCTTTTTGAAATATATTTTGAGGGTGGTTTGTTACCAAATTCTTTCGATAGTTTGGTAAGAAATTCTTTATAAGTTGCATTGGCGGCTACCAAAATAAATTTTTCATTTTTGACATGGCTATTCATTAACGTAATCATGGCTTTTACCACATCCTTTACGTCCACAAAACCGGTACTTCCGTGGGTGTAAAAGTGAACTCCTTTTGCAACCCTTTTTATTAACACTCCGCTGCCGGAATTCCAATACCCTTCGCCTAAAATAACCCCGGGATTTACAATAACGGCATCCAGCCCTTCCTGGGTCCCTCGCCAAACTTCCATTTCGGCACCATATTTTGTTATGGAATATACGCTGTTGTTATCTTCAGGATTCCAATCGTTTTCTTCTGAAATAGGCTGTCCTTCCAAAGTCTTGCCTAAGGTAGCGATGGAGCTTACGTAACATAATTTTTTTACGCTGTTGGCAATACATAGATTGACCACATTGGCCGTCCCTTCTATATTTGCTTTCTTTAAAGCATAGTAGTGTTTTGGATTAAAACTGATGAAAGCGGCACAGTGATACACATGGGTAATGTTTTTAAAAGCTTCAGTTAAGGCCGGAAGCTCAGTAATGTTGGCTTCTACCCATTCAATTTTCTGAAATAGGGCTTCGACCTCTTCCGTATAATAAGAAAAGACCTTTTTTACCGAAGCTACATCACTGTTTTTGCGATGGGTGGCTCTAACTTTAGGATGCTCCAAAAGCAAATGATAGAGCAAATGCGCCCCAACCAACCCTGTACCGCCTGTGACTAATATCATACAGCTAAAGTACTCTTTTTTACTATATCCTTTTTCCTTTTCATACATCCCCCTATCTTTGCGCTGTATTTAAAACAGACAATTTTGGCAATCAAAAATTTTATAGAAGAATTGACTTGGCGTGGGATGATTCATGACGTCATGCCAGAGACTGAAGCACATTTAAACGAGGCCATGCGCAGTGCCTATGTAGGTTTTGACCCTACGGCAGATTCGCTCCATATAGGTAATTTGGTTCCTATTATGTTATTGGCGTTTTTTCAACGCTGTGGTCATAGACCGGTCGCTTTGGTAGGGGGAGCTACCGGAATGATAGGCGACCCTTCAGGCAAGTCCAGCGAACGTAATTTGCTGGATGAAAAAACACTGCGCCATAATCAAGAATGTGTGCGAGGGCAATTGTCACAGTTTTTGGATTTTTCTTCGGGAGCAGGGAATCAAGCCGTCATGGTCAATAATTACGATTGGATGAAGGAATTCAGTTTTTTGGATTTTATTCGCGATGTAGGCAAGCATATAACCGTAAATTATATGATGGCCAAAGATTCTGTAAAGAATCGAATTTCCGGAGAGACCAGTGAAGGGATGTCTTTTACCGAATTTACGTACCAACTAGTACAAGGCTATGATTTTCTTCATTTATATAAAGCCCAAAATTGTACTTTGCAAATGGGCGGAAGCGACCAATGGGGAAACATCACTACGGGAACAGAGCTTGTCCGTAGAATTGGTAACGGAAAAGGCTATGCACTTACCTGTCCTTTAATTACCAAAAGCGACGGTAGTAAATTTGGAAAAAGTGAAGGCGGTAATGTATGGTTGGATGCCCAAAGAACGTCGCCTTATAAATTCTATCAGTATTGGCTCAATTCCAGCGATGACGATGCCGAAAAGTATATTAAGATTTTTACGTTTTTAGATCAAAAAACAGTGGAAGCATTGGTTGCTGAACACAAAGAAGCACCACATTTACGATTGCTTCAAAAGCGTTTAGCACAGGAAGTTACCATTACCGTTCACAGTGAAGAAGAGTATGAAAATGCCGTTAAAGCTTCCGAAATTTTGTTTGGGAATGCAACTTCAGAAAGTTTAAAATCATTAGATGAAAAAACATTCCTCGATGTATTTGATGGAGTTCCTCAAGCCGAAATTGCTTCCACAGAAATTTCCGCGGGGCTGGATATTGTGATTGCTTTAGCTGAAAAAACAGGTTTTTTAAAATCGAATAGTGAAGCACGGCGTGCTTTGAAAGAAAATTCTATTTCTATAAATAAAGAGAAAGCGGGAGAGGATTATGTAATTACTTCAAACGATTTAATTAATAAT
>JAGQZA010000174.1 GCA_020435805.1 Flavobacteriaceae bacterium | reverse complement strand
TTTCTTTTAGCAACGCCGTTAAAGGCCCCATATCCCAAGTAAGGGGTTCCCCTCCCGTAACCACAATTGTTTTTGAATACTTCGCCGCGTTTTTGGCTATGTGTTCAATTTCTGTGGGAGGGTGAATGGCAGGATTCCAACTTTCTTTTACATCGCACCAATGGCACCCCACATCACAACCACCTACCCTAATAAAATAAGCGGCGGTTCCTTTGTGATACCCCTCTCCTTGAATGGTGTAAAACTCTTCCATTAGAGGAAGCATCACTCCTTTTTCAACCAAATCTTGAACTTCATTTTGCATCTTGCAAAGATACATGGAATAGATGGGTTTTTATTCTGAAAAAATTAAGGTTGGTATTATTTCAGTAGCTACGCTACAATTATTATTTTTACCTAAAATTTTGAAGATGGCAAACAAACAAGCTTTTTTTGACCACATTAACGAAGGCTACACAACCAAAGGGGATGCTATTATTTTAGGAGCTGCTATGCTGGAAGGCGAAACCCTTACCAATGCCTTTGTAAAAGTACCTTTAAAAACCTTAAACCGTCACGGACTTATTGCAGGTGCCACCGGTACCGGAAAAACGAAAACATTACAAGTCCTAGCCGAGAATCTTTCAGACAAAGGGATTCCCGTGCTATTGATGGATATTAAGGGAGATTTAAGCGGTATTGCTCAACCCAGTGCCGGACACCCTAAAATTGACGAGCGCCACGCACAAATTGGTCTTCCATTTGAAGCGAAGCGTTTTCCGGTAGAAATTTTAACTCTTTCCGAACAGAATGGTGTTCGATTACGAGCAACCGTAAGTGAATTTGGACCGGTGCTTATTTCACGAATTTTAGATCTTTCCGAAGCACAGGCCGGCGTGATGTCTATTCTTTTCAAATATTGTGATGACAATAAACTACCGTTGTTGGACTTAAAGGATTTGAAAAAAATCTTACAATACGCTTCCGAAGAGGGTAAAGATGAAATTGAAAAAGACTACGGTCGTATTTCACCCGCCACCTCGGGTTCTATTCTTCGGAAAATTGTAGAGTTGGAACAACAAGGCGGCGACCTCTTTTTTGGGGAAAAATCTTTTGACACAGACGATTTGCTTCGCATTGATGAAAATGGAAGAGGGTATATCAATATTGTTCGGTTAACCGATATACAGGATAGACCAAAGTTGTTCTCTACTTTTATGTTATGCCTCTTGGCCGAAATTTACGCCACCTTCCCCGAGCAAGGTGACAGTGGAAGACCCGAGTTGGTTATCTTTATTGATGAGGCGCACCTCATTTTTAGTGAAGCCAGTGGTGCTTTGCTGAACCAAATTGAAAGTATTGTAAAATTAATTCGCTCTAAAGGTGTTGGGCTTTATTTTGTGACTCAAAATCCAACCGATGTTCCGGAAGCAGTATTGAGTCAATTGGGACTTAAAGTACAACATGCGTTGCGAGCCTTTACGGCCAAAGACCGAAAAGCCATTAAACTTACTGCAGAAAATTATCCGCTATCCGATTTTTATAAAACCGATGAAGTTTTGACTTCCTTAGGAATTGGAGAAGCACTTGTTTCTGCCTTAAACGAAAAGGGAATCCCTACGCCACTTGCCGCAACCTTAATGCGTGCTCCCATGAGCCGAATGGATGTGCTTCAAGATGATGAACTGAAAGACCTTTTGGACGGTTCAAAATTGATTAAAAAATACAACGAGGAAATCGACCGAGAGAGTGCTTACGAATTGCTCAATAAAAAAATTGAAATAGCCAATCAGCAGGAAGCCAAAGAGAAAGCGGAAAGGGAAAAGCAAGCTTCGCGCCAATCTTCCTCAAGCAATACTTCCCGAAGAAGTAGCCGTCGAACAACGAGTACCTTTGAAAAAGTCATTACCAGCCCCACCGTAATACGAAGCGTGTTGGGCATATTAACCAAAATGTTGAAATAAAAACACCTTTATAAAAATTATGAAAAAAAACCTGTTAGTTGCAGCTTTTGCCGGAATTCTATTTGCTCAATGCGGAAAAGGGGAAGACCCGTTTGCCATTAAACCCGATGTTGTTGGAAAGCTAAGTAAAGACATTCAAATGAAGCAAATTGACTCCATATTTGCTAAAGATTCCATTGTGAAATTAAACCCCATTGAAAATGCGTTAGGTACCCAAGGAGAAGTAGAAATTTATGAAAAAGGCGGAAAAAAACTGCTGTTAATTTCTCCTGAAGATGAAAGAGACCCAGAATCTTTTATAACCAATATTCAAATTTTTGACGAGCGCTATACTACTGAAAAAGGGTTATCTACTAAAAGCACTTTTAAAGATATTAAAACCCATTACGAAATTGCCAATATTGAAAATGCTATTAATTCTGTAGTGATTTTCTTGAAGAACAGCGACATCTATATTACTATTGACAAGAAACAACTTCCAGAAAATATTCGATACGATTACAGTTCCAAAATTGAAGCATCGCAAATTCCTGATGAAGCTACCTTCAAATACTTTATGGTGGGTTGGGATGTAGAAAAAGAATAAACGCTTTATAAAATTATTTCATGAAAAAAAGAAGTGCCATTATCATTATACTATTACTGGTAATGGCCATTACTTTTGAAACCTTTCAGCAGTTATTTTATATAAAAAGATTTGATCTAGCGCAAGATGTTTCTTTTTTCTATCTATTAAAAAACCAATCTTACCGATGGATTATTTGGACTGTTTTTGGCCTATTCCTATTTTTTTATTCTAAGAAAAAGACTCTTTCTCCATCCTATACTTTCACTTTTTTTCTTAGGTACATTGGCTTTATTACTTTATTGGTGGTCATCAATATTTTACTAATTTCTGTGATTCAGTTGTATTTAGACACATCCACCATTTCTTTTCAACAATTAATCACTTCTTATATTCCGTTTTACATTTTTCAAAAGGCTCCCATATTTACCTTAGGCTATATTGCCGTTGCTATAATTTTACATTTTTACTTTCTGAATGAAAAATTGCAATTTCAGGTGCAAACACTTTCAGAGTTAAAAGACAATAATTTACATCTTTATAATACTCTTAAAGCTGAAATAAACGACAAAACCACCATCCTAAATATTAAAATAGGCGACAAACGTAAAATTATCCCAGTGCATGAAATTGTTTGGATTGAAGCCGATGATTATTGTGCCAAAGTACATTTAACCAATGGCAAATCTTATTCTATGAGAAGTTCCTTAAAAGCATTGGAAGAAAAATTACAAAAGCCCTTTTTAAGAGTGCATAGAAAAGCCGTTGTTAACATGGATGCCGCCAAAGAATTTCATTCTGCCGATATTCCCGTTTTAATATTGCGCGATAATACGGAAGTCCCCGTTTCAAAAAATAACGTAAAAGCCGTTCGGGAATTTATCTCTTAAAGATAACTTTTACTGCAAAAAAACTTTTGTTTACTGCAGTTCTTTAGCTTCCATTTGTAGTCGTTTCAGTTTTACTGCAAGATTCACGAGCCTCTCTGCATTGTTCTTTCTTGTCCATTCAAAATACTATTGCTTTGAAGTATTATTCAAACTTTAAAAATTAGTATTATGAAAAAAACACCTACTCTTTTCTCTTTATTTTGCTTATGTATTGCACTTCATTCGTTTTCACAAATACGCTATTATGCAAGCAACCGTGCATTAAACGCTATAAATACGTATGAAGTAGACGGAACATTTATTGAAGAATTTATTGCTCAAAATTCCGGCGGACTTGTTAGCCCACAGGATATCGTTTTACACCCCGATGGTTATTTATTAGTAACTGGTTCTGAAAATCCACAAATTAAAAAATACGATCTAGAAACTGGTAATTATTTGGGCGAATGGAGTGATCCTTCATTCAATTTGGGGCGTCCCTCAAAAATGACTATTGGCCCGGATAATCTGCTCTACGTTACTCAATGGGGAATGACCGCTCCCACTGCAAAAATAGTCCGTTTCGATTTGGAAGGAACCTATCTGGGCCCTTTTACCCCTATTGCACCCACAGGTTTAGGGCATTTATGGGACGATGACGGGAACTTTTATTTAGCTGTTTTTGGGGTTAATACCAATGAAGGCGACATTAGGAAATATGATACTAATGGAACCTTTATAGAAGCCTTTATAGACAGTAGCGTTTTGGAAAACCCAACCTATATATGGTGGGGTGACAACAATGATATGTTTGTGCAAGATTTTACTCAGGGAAAAGTGCTGCATTATGACAGTGACGGAAACTATATTGAAGACTATATCACAGGGTTACTAAATCCAGAAGGTTTTGAGTTTCTTCCCAATGGAAATTTGTTAATTGCCGAAAGAACGGGGAATCAAATTAGAGAATTTGATTCAAACGGAAACTTACTAGGCAGATGGGATAATGGGGGTACTTTAGCTTCGCCCAATTTCATTAAAGCACTGGACCTTTCCATTTTAAGTATTTCTGAAGAAAAAAAAAGTGAGCCCTTAGTAATTCCTACAGTAGGCAGTAAATTCAATATTAACCCTTCCATACTTCCTCTTTATCAAAAAGTAGAAATATACAACAGCCATGGGGCATTAATTGAAACTCTTATTTTGAAAGACCATACTTTCTGGAATGCC
>JAGQZA010000173.1 GCA_020435805.1 Flavobacteriaceae bacterium | reverse complement strand
GCCAATGCCATTCGGGAAGACGTGGGTAGCGGCGACCACAGTTCTTTAGCCTGCATTCCTGAAGAGGCGATAGGTACTGCAAAACTCTTGGTGAAAGATGAAGGAATTATTGCCGGGGTTGAGTTTGCCAAGCAAGTATTCGATTTTGTAGATCATGGGTTGGAAATGGAAGTGAAAATTAAAGACGGAAGCTCTGTAACATATGGAGATGTGGTATTTTATGTTTCCGGAAGCAGCCAATCTATTTTAAAAGCCGAACGGTTGGTGCTCAACGCCATGCAGCGTATGAGTGCCATTGCTACAAAAACCAATGAGTATGTAAAATTACTAGAAGGTACCAAAACGAAGATTTTGGATACCCGAAAAACCACTCCGGGAATTCGCGCTTTAGAGAAATGGGCGGTAAAAATAGGAGGGGGGGAAAATCATCGCTTTGCATTGTATGATATGATTATGCTGAAGGATAATCATATCGATTTTTGTGGTGGAATTACGAAAGCTATTCAGAAAACAAAAGCCTATTTAATACAAAATAAATTGGATTTGAAAATTATTGTCGAAGCCAGGAATTTGAAAGAAATTGAAGAAATCCTGCAAAACGACGGTGTGTACCGAATTTTAATTGACAATTTCAATTATGAAGATACCAAAAAGGCAGTAGCTCTTATTGGTACTACATGCCTTACCGAATCCAGTGGAGGGATTACCCATGAGACTGCCCGTAAATTTGCAGAATGCGGGGTAGATTATATTTCGAGTGGCGCATTAACGCATTCGGTGCATAATATGGACTTAAGCTTAAAAGCGGTAAAATGAGTGCCGAAATAGAAGAGAAACTTACTAAAATTCCTATTGTACGTTTTGTTGTGAAGTTATTACAGCGCATCAAACTTCCGGGCTTTGGAGGTTTTTCACTCTATGATTTATTGGAAACCTACACATTGGGAATCATAAAGGGAACCTTCTCTTCGCGAGCAAGCTCTATTGCCTATAGTTTTTTTATGGCAATTTTTCCTTTTTTGTTATTTATTCTTAATGTCATTCCCTATATACGAGTAGAGAATTTTCAGGCTCGATTCCTCACCTTTATTAATGATTTATTACCTCCGCAAACACATGAGTTCTTTTATCCGGTAATAGAGGATATTGCTTTAAATCCGCGTAGTAGCTTATTGTCTGTCACTTTTTTTCTCACCTTGTTTTTAACCGCCAATGGGGTAAATGCTATTTTTAGTGCCTTCGAGTATTCGGTGTATGTTACTATTAATAGAGGATTTTTTAAACAGTATTTTATTTCTCTTTTGGTCGCTATTTTTTTGGCTATTATACTTTTGGTAACCGTGGGAGCCATTCTTTACGGGGAATATTTGGTTAATATTTTAAAGGCAGATGCCTATATTAATAATGATATTTTTTGGATTAATTTATTACAATTTTTTCTTTTTGCATTGATGCTCTACATAGTAGTGGCAACCTTGTATCATTTTGGGGTTAAAGAGGGAAGAGAGACCAGCTTTTTCTCTATTGGTGCGTTGGTGACGACCTTGCTTTTTTTGTTAACTACCTACTTTTTTGGGGTGTATATCAATAATTTTTCACAATACAATGAATTGTACGGTTCTATTGGTGCCTTGTTAATTATGATGGTGTATATCTGGATTAACTCCAACTTACTACTGCTGGGTTTTGAGTTGAACGTATCTCTCCAACAATTGAAGGAAAAATGTAATTAGTAGCTGTGTATTTTATAGATGTCATTCTCCCAATTCCATTAAGGCAAGCCTTTACCTATAGTGTAAATAGGGAGGAAGCTACCTTTTTGCAGCCCGGCATGCGGGTGGCGGTTCCCTTCGGAAAGTCTAAAATTTACACTGCCATAGTATATGCTGTCCATCAAAATGATCCCCCCGCCTACGAAACCAAATCCATTGACCAAATTCTGGATGAAACACCCATTATTTCTTCAACCCAGTTAAAACATTGGGAATGGATGGCCAGTTACTATATGTGTACCTTGGGAGAGGTCATTAAAGCTGCGTTGCCTAGTGCCTTTTTATTGGAAAGTGAAACTATTATTTCGTTACGAAAGGAAGCCGAAGTGGATGAAACAACGCTTAGCGATGATGAATTTGTAGTTTTTGAAGCCCTGCAAAACCAGTCTTCGCTGCACATTAACGATGTTCGAAATATTCTGGATCGAAACCATGTGGTGGGGGTGATTCAAAAATTATTAGAAAAAGGAATAGTAATGGTGCAGGAAGAAGTTTTTGAACAGTACCAACCCAAACTGAAACGCTATTTAAAATTAAAACCACCCTTTACTGAAGAGGAACCTTTGAAACTGCTGTTGGATGAAATGACACGGGCACCCAAACAGCGTGATGTTTTAATGACTTTATTTGTGCTTCAGGCTTCGGAAAAGAATGTAGAATCGGTGATGCTTCAAAAGAAATCGGGGAGTACTCCTTCGGTACTAAAAACATTAATTGATAAAGGAATTTTAGAAGAATATTACCTTCAGAAGGATAGGATGGAATATACGGGCGAAGCTCCTTCAGAAATAAAAGGCTTAAGTTCTGCTCAGCAAAAAGCCTACGAAGAAATTCAGCAATCTTTTTCAGTAAAAGAGATTACACTGTTACACGGCGTTACTGCCAGTGGGAAAACCGAAATTTATGTAAAACTGATTGAAGATTTACTGAAAACAGGCAAACAGGTTTTATACATACTTCCCGAAATAGCACTTACCACACAACTTATTTCAAGATTACAGCAGTACTTCGGAAAAAAAGTGGCGGTATATCATTCAAAATACTCCAATAATGAACGGGTGGAGGTTTGGCAGCAAGTACTTCAGCAAAAGCCGAAGGCACAAATTGTTATTGGAGCCCGCTCTGCCTTGTTTTTACCTTTTCAAAATTTAGGATTAGTAATTGTGGACGAAGAGCATGAACCCTCTTTTAAGCAATACAGTCCGGCTCCGCGATACCATGCCCGAGATGCCGTGTTAGTTTTGGCACAATTGCATCATGCAAAGGTGCTAATGGGCTCTGCGACGCCATCTTTGGAAAGTTATTACAATGCTTTGGAAGGAAAATACGGTTTGGTAAATTTAAAAGAACGTTTTGGGAAGGTGCTTCCGCCCGAAATTGAACTAGTGGATATACGTGAGAAACTGAAGCGAAAAAAAATGACCGGGCATTTTAGCGATCGATTGCTGGAAGATATGGACGAAGCTTTGCAAAACAAAGAACAAGTGATACTTTTTCAAAACCGAAGGGGGTATTCGCCCATTGTAGAATGTACCACCTGTGGCGTTTCCCCGCAATGCCCTAATTGCGATGTAAGCTTGACCTATCATCAGCATAAAGATCAATTGCGCTGTCATTACTGTGGTTATAGTATGGCAATGCTTATATCGTGTCTTGCCTGCGGAAATGAGACTTTAGACAGTAAAGGGTTTGGTACCGAACAAATTGAAGAAGAATTAAAAGAATTATTTCCAACCTATTCCATCACACGAATGGATCAGGATACTACCAAAGGGAAGCATGCCTATGCAAAGCTTATTGAGCGAATGGAAAATAAGGAAATAGATATTTTGGTGGGTACCCAAATGCTTGCTAAAGGGTTGGATTTTAGAGATGTGAGTTTAGTGGGGGTAATGAATGCCGATAATTTGTTGAACTTCCCCGATTTTAGAGCCCATGAACGAAGTTTTCAACTCTTACAACAAGTGGCGGGTAGGGCAGGACGAACTCAAAAAAGAGGAAAGGTCTTGATACAGAGTTATAATCCGCAGCATCAAATTTTACAGCAAGTAAGCACCCATGATTATGAGTCCATGTATAAGGAACAAAGTGAAGAGCGGTACCAATTCCATTATCCTCCACACTATAGAATTATAAAAATTACTGTAAAGCATCGCAATTTTACTACCATGGAAAAAGCTTCCGGTTGGTTGACAGAGGTACTGAAAATGGCTTTAAAAGAACAGGTGCTGGGGCCGGTGAGTCCTCCGGTAGCACGAATTAGAAATGAATTTATCACAAATATTTTAGTGAAAATTCCTAAAGAAAATTCACTTTCAAAAACCAAGGGATATATAGCAAAAGCGCAACAAAGGTTTCAAGCATTGAAAGAGTTTTCAAGCGTAAAATTAACGTTGGATGTAGATAATTATTAGCTTATTTTACAGTGGCCGCCAAAGCTTCCACCAATTCAGATTTTCGGTTTCTACTTAAAGGAAGTTGCTCTTTTTCGAGTTCAATAACCTTACTATTGTATTTTTCAACTTTGTCGAGATTCACAATGTAGGACTTGTGAATACGCAGAAAGCGTTCTTTAGGGAGTAAGTTTTCAAAGGCTTTCATGGTTGATAAAACCACCAAGGCATCATGTTCGGTTACTAATTTTACATAATCGCCCAAAGCTTCAATATAACGAAGTTCGTTTAAAAATACTTTTCGTTTTTTCAGGTTGCTTTTTACAAAAATGAAGTCTTCATCATCAAAGCCTTCTTCATTCTTCATTTTGTAATTGATAATTGCTTTATGAACCGCATTTAAGAAACGATCTTTGGAAATAGGTTTACGTAAATAATCCACGGCATCATAATCAAAAGCCTT
>JAGQZA010000172.1 GCA_020435805.1 Flavobacteriaceae bacterium | reverse complement strand
ACTAACTCTTTTTGTTCTTCCTGCTTTTTTTGAAGCTCGTGCGTAACCGTAAAACTCAGTGTAATTTTATCGTACTGAAGCAAATCGAAGGGAGCATAATACGCATCTATATTTTGGTCCAATTGCACACAAATGGCAGCGTCTTTTGTAATATCTCTAATCTCCTGCGGATAGGCAGCAAAAATGGCTTCCATAATATCTCGGTCGAAACTATGAAACGGATTATGTACCGGTTTCCCTTCCTGAGCGGGAGAAACAATAATGGCATTGCTGTTGGCTTCACCTAAGTTGAGGTAGAAGGGTTCGCCTGTTTCTTCAGCAATTTCAGGGCTCCACCCCATAGCATCGATGGAAAATGAAGCAAGCTGCGTAGGTTGCATGCCCAACAATGCCAAGCAATCGTTATAGCGTTGTGCCAACGATCCGGAAACGGGAACCAAAGCCCCGCCATATAACCCCGCTGCTTTTAGTTTATCAATCAATCTTCGTTTTCTTCAAATTGTTTTCTAGCCTCTAATTGTACTTCCATCTCATGAACCCGATGATCTACTTTTCGTTTGAAATCGGTGTCGGCAATGGTGGCCACATTATCGAGATAGCGAATGACTTCCTGTCTGCGGATGTCTGAAAAACTCAAGCCTTTCATATTGGCTTTCATTAATTCTTGTAGCATCCCAAATTTGGTTTCGTAATCCTTTTTGAAATATAAGTTGGCATGTTCAAACCATTCCTTCGGAAGGTCAAAATCGGTTAACCGAAGGGATACCGCACTTTGTATATTCCGAATGTCTCGTGAGGAGAAAAACGGAAACGCTTTTTGAATGTTTTTATACAATTCGGCATAAAAAAGGTGTTCATCGAGTTTGTGTTTTTCGGCTGTTTTTTCATAAATTTCCAATACCCGTTCTTCCGTAGGTTTTTCAGTTGCTTTAAGAATTTCACCCAAATTTTTTGCCAAGCCTTGTTCACTTAAAAAGGTATAGTCTTGAGGATTTTGCATATTCACAAATCCGGGCATGGTCTTCTCAATTTTTCGCCACCATAGATAATCCTGATCTACAAAATCGGGGAGGGTACGTGCACCATCAATTTTAAATCGACCCTGCACCCTTGAAATTACTGCTTTGTCCAGCATTTCGGGAAGGTTAGTAAACAATCCTATGGAACTGTTTCCGTAGTTAACGGCATAGGCACCTTCGGTATAGCGAAGAAACACCCCAATCACTTCTTTTACCCCTGCAGAAACACCCTGTGCGGTACGTTCTTGTAAGTTGTTTTCGGCGTCGTCTATAGGCGCAAAAATAATTTTGGAAGGGTCTTGTAACGGCTTCATCCATTGTACCATTTTTTCTGCAGAACCTCCTTGAAAGGTAGAAATCAAGGTATCCGGCATAGGATGAAACAAAAACGGAATCTCCAGCGTATCACAATGTTCTTTCAGCCGGGTGGCAATAGCAGCAATCAACATACTTTTTCCCGTTCCCGGAATTCCGTAGCCCATAAACACTGGCATAAACCCGCCCAACTCCTGAAACGGGTTTTTCTTCGCCGTAAAATCATAACTCAGCATCCGTTCAGTTAGCCTTCGTGCAAAGTGCTTGGCATCTCTGTTACCAACAATTTCTTCAAACTGAACTTTATTAAACTCGACACTTTTAGCAGAACCTTCAAAAACGTTTTCCCAACCAGAAACGGCAAATTCACTTTTTTCGAGCTTGTAAGTACGGTCGGTAATACTTTCGGTATATTCAAGAGAGCTAATTCGTAACTGTATTTCAGAAATAATCCCTTCAAAAAATACCACAGTAAAATCCAGCATGTCTTTGTCATTGACAATCAAATCGGGGTGATTCAGGTATTTATCGTAATAAAACAGCATGCATGAAATCCCTTTCAAAGGAGACGCCAAGGAAAGCTCGGGAATGCCCGCAAACTTATTTTTCATGACACTCAGGTCGTCGGTTTGCGCTTTTAAATCATACAGAATACGATAAGCAATCCCGAAAAGCATAAAGGCAGAAGCGGTTTGCTGCTTACTGTCGAATTCGCGCAATTCCGGGGTGTCCAAGGCCGATTTCCGTTCGCTCAACCCTGTTAAACCCGAAGCGTTGTAATAACTATCGCGAAGCCATAAGCCCAAGGTGATTCCCTCCTGTATTGCATACAAGGACTGGTTGAGGTGCAACGGAATAGCCACAGAGTCCGGTAATAACTTCTTTTTGAGATTTAATATGGTTTTGGATACCGATATGACTTCGCTGGTGCTATTGCCGGTGGCTTTGGATAAATACAATAAAATGGATTCGTCTTTTCCGCTTTTTTCACGGTTTTTTGCCTTCAAACTTTGGTCCCATTGCACGCCTTTTAAATACGAAGTCGCCTCGTCTCTTAAGGTATTGAGTTCTGCAATTTTTATTGGAAAAGTAGTATTGTGTTCCATATTATAGTTTTAATGCGGCAATTTCTATGGGGTCTTGCGTTAATGTAGTTACATATTCGGGAATTCTGTCGTACAATAGTTGAATAACCCTATGTGGACAGAAAACATATTTTTTAGGTTTCTGAATATCCCAAATTTGAAGCTCCTGTTTACTGAAAAAACTTCCTTCTTTAAAATTCCCTTTGGTTTCCAAATCTTCAATAGTTAGGGAAATAGCATGTGCCGAAAGGTCCAAAACCTTATTTACAATCCCTTTTAAAATGCAATGGGTGACTTCTAATTCATCTTTGGCAAAAACACTATGGATGGGGCCCAAGTCAATTTTCCGAATTTTTTTGGGAAGCAATTTGGGTAATTTTTTATCGATGGCGTAAGCCATCATGTCTAAACTCATATCCCTGTCGGCTACTTTTTCCAGTACATCATAGATGCTTTCGGTGTATTCTTCGACCGAAGTTTTATATAAATCGAAATACATAAAACACACAAAAGGACGATTGCGACTTATGTCGTAAAATGACCAACTAATAAGGTAAGGTGCTTGTGGATAATTTTCTATTTTCTGAATTTTCCCCTGCACAAAACGCTTAAAAATATAGCGTTCGTCCACCGAAGAATAATACACAATAGAGGCTGCCTGTTCCAGTTTTCGTTTTGGGACTTCGGTTTTGTATTTCAGGATACTTTCTAGAAATTCATCCTTAAGTATTTCAACTTTGGGGAGTTTACGTATGTGTTCTTGTTTCAGTTCTAAATCGTTGGCCAAATACCGAAACTCCAGAAAATTGGGGTAACCGGATTCGGTGACATCAATCTTCATTTTATCGTCTTCATTGTACAAATATTTTACACGGAAGGCTTCCAAAGAATAGGTAATGAGCTCACAATATTGTTCTAAAAAGGAAATTTCCAACGGATTACAAATAGCTTGAGCCGCAATATTTTTAAAAAGCTCTCCAAAGGCATGGGTCACAATTTTAAAATACACTTGGTACTGGTCTTTGGTATCGAGAACAGCACTGTCCAGCGGCGTTACTATTTGGTTGATAGACATAGTAAAAACTATAAAATCACTTTTCGATTACTTTGAAGCGCAATAAATATTGAATAACTTAACGGTAGCAAAAATATCTTTTGAAACGGAATATTTTTCCGAATTGATTTTCTCTTTCAACTTTGGGCAATCCTTTGCAAATTCGAGCAAAATATTCTTTTTATTATCCTCAGTTCCTTCTAAGCAAGATACTGCATTATCCCCTTTTCTTTTCACATAAAAAACTTCAGAATTATTTTGCTTTTTGGAGCCTTGCGATTTGTACAATTCTAAACTCCCTAAAGACACAATATGAAGGGTTTGAATTTTTCTTTTTCCTTTTACAGATAAAAAGCGAAGTTTCTCAAGAGTCCCTTCAGCATCACTCATAACTACAAAATCTATTGAAGTTATCGCTACTTTTTGAGGTTTTGAACCTAGTAGGTCATTATGTATAAAATGCTTTCCTTTTCGCTTTCCCAGCATAGTTTCAATTACCTCTCCAGACTTTAAATAGATTTTGCAGAATCTTTTATTTTCCTCTTGACCAATTAATTGGAAGGATGCTATAAGAAAAAAAAGTAAAAGAATTTTGTTCATGTTCTTTCAAAGTTATGTTGTCTGGTCGAGCGCAGTCGAGACCTCTTCTAGTGTTGGACAATATTTGTGATGTGTAAAATTCCTACATTCAGCCAAGATTTCTAACATATCTATATTCTCATTAGCCAAAGCTAGTTTCTTTTTTGCGCTCCATCTTTTTATTTTCTTTTCAAAATAAATAGCTTGTTTTACATCATTAAATTCTTGATGAAATAGTAGTTTTAAGGGTCTTCTTTTGAATGTAAAACAAGTTGTATTTCTTCCTTCTTGATGTTCTTCAAACCTTCTTGAAAGATTATTAGTAATTCCTGTATAAAGTAATTTGTCTGAACATTCAATGATGTAAACAAAATAAGATTTCATTTGAAATTATATAGGTCTCGACTGCGCTCGACCGGACAAATTCTTAATTTATATTTCATAGAGGTCTCAACTGTGTAGGACTAACAATTACCCTAATAAATCCCCATCATCTGCCGGATTAGGATTTTCAGGAGCTTTTTCAGGGCTACCTGAAGGTGCATTTTTACCTCTGGTATAAAAAAAAAAAAAAATTTCT
>JAGQZA010000171.1 GCA_020435805.1 Flavobacteriaceae bacterium | reverse complement strand
ACCATTTTAGCATTGACTGGGTTTACAACCGTTTGGGTGCTAAGTTTATTTATCTAATTGATAGTAGCCACATTTTAAATAGGCTCCTTCAGGAAAGCCAATAGGATGGTCGCTATCGTGAAACGTTTTTTCCAAAAGCCGGAACGTTCGCCCACTGTTTTGCAAAACCCCCGTGTTGATTTCAAAAAATTCCTGAGCCGTCACTCGCGACGTACATGAGGCCAACACTACTATCCCTTTGGGGGCTGTAAGCTGAATCCCTAAGAGCGCTAATTCGGTGTATTTCTTTTTTGCGAGTTCAATTTCTTTCGCACTTTTTGCAAAACTAGGGGGATCAATAACAACCACATCATAAACAATTCCTTTTGATATTAATCCTTGCAATACTTCAAAGGCATCCCCTGCGAATACTTTGTGTTTTCCGGAATGGGGATTTAGCTGCCCATTTTTAAGGGCCAATACTAAGGCTTGTTCGCTAATATCAACACTGGTTACTTCTTTTGCCCCATTTGCCAATGCGTGCACCGAAAACCCTCCTGCATACGCAAACACATCTAAAACGGTTTTTTCTTTGGAAAGCTCCCCTACTCTTTTTCTGTTATGACGATGATCCAAAAAATACCCTGTTTTATGCCCTTTAATTACATTTGCTGAAAAACGGACTCCATGCTCTTCAAAGTAAATGGTTTCGTTTTCTAAGATTCCATAAAGGATGTCACCATCTTTTAATTGTGAAGCATTATTTTGCTTCTGAAGATTTCTACCAAGGCGTAATACGGCACAATCACACGAAGAAACTATAATTAGTTGCTTTAAAATTACATCTAAATAGGGCCACCATATAGCCGAATACAGCTTTACTGCCAGAACATTGGCATACACATCTGCGATAAAGCCCGGAAACCCGTCATTTTCTCCAAAAAGTAATCGATACCCATTGGTTTTGGTTTTCAATAGTTCTTTCCGAATAGAAAAAGCAGCATCTATTTTCTTGGAAAAAAAAGAAGCGTCGATGGTAGCACTGCCTTCAAAATGAAGCATTTTTATGCGAATGGGAGAATGTGCATCATACAATCCAACTCCCATAGGTTTATTAGTCGCATGGCTAAAAATTACGGCAATATCTCCCGTTCTTCCCTCTTTGTTTATTTTTAAAATACTTTCAGAAAAAATCCACGGATGTAGATTCCGAATGCTACGCTCTCCTGCAGCAGTAAGTTTTATGGCAAGTGTTTGTGGGGTGTTATTGGGTAAATTGTGACTCACGACCCAAAGATACTTTAAAAAAAAGCCGAAACAATTGTTTCGGCTTTAATCTCTTATGGAGCTTAAAAATTAGTTCCCGTCTGCCTCATTTTGAGCGTCTTGCTTCATTTTTTCGTTAGGAACAATCACAATATTTACCCTACGGTTTTGTGCTTTTCCTTCTTTGGTATCGTTAGACGCAATTGGGGAAGATTCTCCAAACCAATTGGTGGTAAAACGCCCTGCGCTTAAACTTTTAGTTCCAGTAAAATAATTGGTTACAGCTTGCGCACGATTTTTAGAGAGCGTCATATTGTACTCTTCGCTTCCGTCGCTATCGGTATGTCCTACCACTAGCACATTGGTGTCCGGGTATTCTACTAAAATGGCGGCTAACTTATCTAAGTTTACTTTTGAAGCTTCATTAATGTTGTATTTGTTGGTATCGAAATACACTCCGTTGTTTTCACCATCGAATGTAATTACAATTCCGTCATCAACCCGCTCTACTTCGGCTCCCGGTATTTCAGTTTCAATCTTTTTTGCTTGGTTATCCATTTTCTTCCCAATGATGGCTCCGGCAGCACCACCAACAACGCCACCAATTACAGCACCCATAGCACCGTTACCGCCTTTTCCGGCATTGTTTCCAATGACTGCGCCTAAAATAGCACCGCCAGCAGCGCCAATTACCGCTCCTTTTTGCGTGTTGTTGGCATTTTTGGTAGCTTCACAATTAGTAAATGTAATGAGCACACTCATTGCTAAAGCTACTATTCCTATTTGTTTTAAAATTGCTTTCATCTTTATTCTTTTATGTTATTAATCGCTTATTTTGGAAAATTTCATAGTTATTGTAAAAGGCTTTCCATCAAGTGACACTGTTTGTTCCCACTTCATGGAGGTATCGGTTAGTTGTACTAAACGAAGTCTGAAACCTACATTGTTTTCCGATTTCTTTTTTTCATCGGTGGGTTTTAAAAGAAAATCATATAGCCCTGTTTCCGAATTCATTTCTTGAATATCAAAAATGAAATGTCGATCACTGCTAGGGCAGTTTGAGTTGTCTATGGTATAAATTCCGGTATGGTTATTTGGAATAAAACGCCACGAGCTACCGGTAAAACACTCGCGCGAGGTATCGTTTAATAGTTTTACGGTAAAAGTTCCTTTCTCACTATACGAAATATCGTCAAGAGACCAATATCCTTTTAATACCTTTTTAGATTCTGTAACTGTTTTTGGTGTTCCGCAAGAGAACACTAACGCACTAAAAAGTGCCAATAATGTGAGTCTTTTCATAATGGTTATTGTTGAGGTTGGACAAATATTTGTTTTACTAAAGTCAACTAAAGATACGAGAAATACTCGATACTTAAATTTTAGCCTTCAGTTTTTTACATTGATACTTCCTTAAGTAATGGTAAAAAGAGATGAGCTATAACGCTTTACCACAAGTTTAACAGAAATGATTAGGGGTTTAATACGTCATTAATTCATGTAGCGCATTCTTGAATCGCTCCTTTGGAAGGTATTGATTTTCAAGAGATGAAGTAAATGGAATGGGAGTCTCAAGACTAGCCACACGCCGTATAGGGGCATCTAAAAATTGAAAACAATGCTCTGTTATTAGTGCCGAAATATCGGAAGCAATACCTCCAAACAAAGAATCTTCTTGTAAAATGATTGCTTTTCCGGTTTTCTTAACAGAGGCAAAAATGGCTTCGGTGTCTAACGGAATGAGTGTTCTTAAATCCAATAAATCAACTGAAAGGTTCATTTCTGAAAGGGTTTCCAGTGCCCAATGCACCCCAGCACCATACGTGATAATGGTTGCGTCATTTCCTTCTTTTAAAAGTGCGGCTTTTCCAAAAGGAATGGTGTAATAATGGGTTGGCACCTCCTGTCTCACACTTCGGTACAAGGCTTTATGTTCAAAATACATCACAGGATTAGGGTCTTCTATTGCGGTTGCTAAAAGCCCTTTGGCATCTATAGGAAATGCAGGATACACCACCTTTAAACCTGGTGTGTGTGTAAACCAGGCTTCGTTGGTCTGACTGTGAAAGGGGCCTGCTCCTACTCCCGCGCCACAGGGCATACGTACCACAACATCAGCTTTTTGTGCCCATCGATAATGCGATTTTGCTAAATAATTAACAATGGGATTAAATCCAGAAGTGACAAAATCGGCAAATTGCATTTCCACCACACTTTTAAATCCATTAATGGATAGCCCCATTGCTGCTGAAAGAATGGCCGATTCGCAAATAGGGGTATTTCGAACCCTTTCCTTTCCAAAGGCATCGACAAAGCCTTCGGTAATTTTAAAAACGCCTCCGTATTCGGCAATGTCCTGCCCCATAATAACTAAATTAGGGTGGCGTTCCGTGGCTTGTTTCAACCCTTCTGAAACCGCATCTACAAAACGTAATTCTTTGGTTTTTGAATTTTGCTTAACTTCTTGATATGTAAATGGATGAAATACATCGTTTAATTCTTCACTTTCAGAAGAAGTAATTTTTTCTTCTGCAAAAGCAATATCTAAATGTTCGTTAATTTCCCTAAGAATCTCTTCTTTTGCAACTACTTCAATTTCATCGGTTAAAACACCTTCTCCTTTAAGATAGGCTGTATAATTTTCTAACGGATCTTTGGCTGCCCAAGCATCCATCAATTCCTGCGGAACGTATTTAGTACCACTGGCTTCCTCATGTCCCCGCATCCGGAAAGTTTTAAACTCTACAAAAACCGGGTGTGGGTTTTTTCGCATCTCATCAGTAATGGTCTTTAGTTTTGAATAGACTTCAAGAATGTTATTTCCGTCCAAAATATGTGCTTCCATTCCGTAGCCTTTAGCACGGTCTGCAAGATGTTCACAATTATATTGTTCCTTGGTAGGTGTTGAAAGTCCGTAGCCATTATTTTCAATGCAAAAAAGCACCGGTAAGTCCCAAACCGAAGCCACATTAAGGGCCTCATGGATATCACCTTCACTGGTACCCCCTTCTCCTGTAAACACCGCACAAATTTGATTGTTCTTCTTCAGTAAATTCCCCAGTGCAATTCCGTCTGCTACACCAAATTGTGGCCCTAAATGGGAAATCATTCCCACGATGTTAAATTCTTGAGTGCCAAAATGAAAGCTTCGATCCCTACCTTTGGTAAAACCACAGGCTTTTCCTTGCCACTGCGAGAACAAACGCGATAAGGGTATTTCTCTTCCTGTAAAAACGGCAAGATTTCGATGCATGGGGAGGATGTACTCCTCCTTATCGAGAACAGCTGTTACACCCACCGAGATTGCTTCTTGCCCAATGCCACTAAACCATTTGGATATTTTTCCTTGTCGCAAAAGAATGAGCATTTTTTCCTCAATCATTCGCGGCTTCAGCATTAATTTGTATAGTTCTAACAAGGTTTCAT
>JAGQZA010000170.1 GCA_020435805.1 Flavobacteriaceae bacterium | reverse complement strand
TGTGAAAAAAATACTTGTTTTCCTTTTTCTGCAGGGTGTTATTTCGGTCGCTTTAGCGTCAAGTAACATTACTGAACCTAAGGCATCAAGCCCAGCAGCTTTATCTTTTCAACAAACACTTTCCACGTTTCTAAATCCACCTCAGTCAAGGGCTATTATTGTGGAAGAAGTACAAACCGGTAGTACACTAGAACAAAATTTTAACTTTTCTACATTCCTCTATTTTGAAAAAAAATCTGCCTCAAAAGCATTCTTTTTCACAGCGCCTTTTTCCATAAAAAGAAATCCTTCTTTTTTTAAAAACAATCTAAAAAGGTTACTCTCACAACAAATTTATCCCTTTCATTTTTATTGGTAAGTTCATTTTTTATACTCCTAATTAATTACCATTTATAATAACCAATATTCTAAAAATGAAAGCAAATACCTTATTTATAAGCGCTATTTTATTAGCTGCTACATTATTCCCTCTTATCTATTTAGTAACACAAACCTCCCGCAAAGAAAAAAAAGTGCGAAAGGCGATTCAAAAGTTGTGCGAAGCAAACAAAATTACCTTAAGCGAATTGGAACTTCACGGCGATTTAATTTTGGGAATAGACCCTACACAGAAAAAGTTAATCTGTTCCAGCCGTAAACGTATTTCAGAAAAGTTTGAAATTATCGATTTAACCAAGCAAAACGATTGTAAAGTAAAAACTCTAAAAACGCAAGGAAAATACTTAGAGTGGGTAAGTCTTGAACTGGTAAATGCCACCTCCAAAAAAGACATCGTTTTTTATGAAGAAAATGAGGAGGATAGCCCAATTATAGACCCTGGCAAGAGTCTAAAGGATGCCGAAAAATGGCAAAATCTAATTCGGCCTTTACTCAAGGCATCATAAAAAAATGGAGGCTTAAAAGCCTCCATTTTTGTTTCAAATACGTATTTTAGTACCATGGAAAAAGTGGTCATCAACACTCCTATTGGTCCGCTCTTAATTTGTGGTACTTCTGAAGGTATTACAGAAGTAACGTTTCGGGATACTATTCCAATTTCTGAAAAAATACCTGTAGTTTTACAAGATACCGTTCAGCAATTAACAGAGTATTTTCAGAGGAAAAGAACCCATTTTGAGGTAAAGTTACATCCTAACGGCACTCCTTTTCAGAAAAAAGTCTGGAACCAATTATTACAAATTCCATTCGGAAAAACCATTTCTTATCAAGATATGGCCAACACCTTGGGCGACCCAAAAGTAATACGTGCTGCTGCCTCCGCCAATGGTAAAAACCCTATTGCTATTATCATTCCTTGTCACAGGGTTATTGGCAGTGACGGTTCTTTAACCGGATATGCCGGAGGATTACATAGAAAAAAATGGCTTTTGGAACATGAAAGCCCAGTAAAACAAGGCGAACTCTTTTAAAATTTACTCATGCGAAGACTCAAAAAAACTGTTAAATGGCTGGCGATTATTATCGTATTATTGATTGCTGCACTCTACATTACTGATACCGATTACCTTATTAAAGCGGTTCGCACTATTTATCTTACCGGTCACACGACCGCCTATCTGGAAGACTACCAAAAATTTGATAACCATCCCGTAGAAAATGGGGTTCCGCAGCCCTGGCCTGTTCATAAGGACTACAATAAAGTTTCAGAAACCGAAAAACTACACCAATGGAATACCGAATTGGAAACCGTCTCCTTCCTAATTATCAAAAATGATAGCATCTGGTTTGAAAAATATTTTGACGGCTATGGAAAAGACTCCAAATCCAATTCCTTTTCCATGGTAAAAAGTATGATTACAGCCATGTTGGGAAAAGCCATTATGGAAGGGCACATTAAAAGTCTGGATCAACCGGTGGGAGATTTTATCCCGGAGTTTAGTGAGGGATTAGCAGCACAAATGACGGTAGGTGATTTATCCTCCATGGCATCGGGTACTAACTGGGACGAAGCCTATTATTCGCCTTTCTCTATTACCACACGCGCCTATTTTGATGACGATTTACGAAAAGTAATTAAGGGATTAAAAGTGCTTGATTCTCCGGGACCGGGAAAAGCATTTAAATATGCCAGTGGCGACACCGAATTACTAGGAATGGTCATTGAAAAAGCTACCGGAAAAACCTTATCAAATTACCTCAGCGAAAGTTTTTGGAAACCCCTTGGGGCTGAACATGAAGCCCTTTGGCAGGTAGATAGTGAGGCAAATGGTATGGAAAAATGTTTTTGCTGCCTAGCCAGTAACGCCCAAGATTTTGCCCGCTTTGGAAAATTGTATAAAGACTTCGGAAAATGGAATGGCTCACAAG
This sequence comes from Flavobacteriaceae bacterium, assembly GCA_020435805.1. GTDB lineage: Bacteria > Bacteroidota > Bacteroidia > Flavobacteriales > Flavobacteriaceae > Halomarinibacterium. The sequence goes on along the minus strand of JAGQZA010000170.1, from coordinate 2,462 downwards.
TGTTAGACTCTTCCTTTGTGGTTAAAAACATTACCCCTCGTTTTCCCGAAAGTCCTCAGTATGGCTATGGCTGGTGGCTTTATAATACCGGCGACAAAAACTTTTTTATGATGCGCGGACATTTGGGACAGTACGTAATTGTAGAGCCTAACGACAATGTCATTATCGTACGGTTAGGGCATCAAAAAAGTCCTGATGCTGGGGTAGGGAAATTTACTGAAGATATTTCGGTATATATTGAAGAAGCCTATAAAATGTTAGATAGTAACAGATAACAGAAAAAGTTGTAATTTTACAACACTCCCCTCCTTAAATTCTGAAATGATGTTACACCGAATTAATTTGGAGCATATCCTTTTTTTGGATATTGAGACCGTTCCTTTGTTAGATGATTTCAACAAATTGGATGACCTTTCAAAGATGCTTTGGGAGCAAAAAACGCAATACCAACGCAAAGAAGATGTTACCCCCGAAGCCTTTTATGAGAGAGCCGGTATTTGGGCCGAATTTGGCAAAATTATCTGTATCTCGGTTGGGTATTTTAAAATGAAAGGAACCGTCAGAAACTTTAGAGTAACTAGCTTTTATGGGGAAGAAAGTAAAATTCTGAAGGATTTTAAAACCCTTTTAGAAACTCATTTCAGTAAAGCGCAACATCTGCTCTGTGCGCATAATGGTAAAGAATTCGATTTTCCCTTTATCGCTCGCAGAATGATTATTAACCGTATTGAAATTCCCTACAAACTGAATCTCTTCGGAAAAAAACCATGGGAAGTACCTCATCTCGACACCTTGGAGCTTTGGAAGTTTGGGGATTATAAGACCTTCACTTCCCTAAAACTTATGGCACACGTGCTGGGAATTCCCTCTCCGAAAGATGATATAGACGGCAGTCAGGTGCGCGATGTGTTTTACAAAGAAAACGACCTAGACCGTATTATTCAGTATTGCGAAAAAGATACCGTTACCGTGGCACAAATCTTTTTGCGGTTTCGTAATGAGGAAATTCTTCAGGAAGATGAAATCCTAAACGTATAAGCAAGAGATAAGTGCTATCTTTAATCTCATGGAAAAAGAACCACTCATTAAAATTCAAGACCTTTCGGTTGCCTTCGGAAATAAAAAAACAAAAACCGACGTGCTTCATAGTGTTTCCTTTTCAGTATATAAAAATGAAGTTTTAGGAATTGTAGGTGAATCGGGTTCGGGAAAATCGGTAACTTCCATGTCCATCATGGGGCTTCTGCCAACCAAAAATGTTCATCTTTCGGGTGAAATCCTATTTGAAAATACCTCCCTACTTTCATTAAAAGAAAAAGAGCTTCAAAAATTACGGGGGAAGGAAATTGCGATGATTTTTCAGGAACCCATGAGTGCGCTGAATCCTTCCATTTCCTGTGGAGAACAAGTTTCAGAAATGCTTCGCTTGCACTTAAAAAGAACCCCTTCCGAAGCCAAAAAAGAAACCCTTTCTCTCTTTGAAAAAGTGAAATTACCCCGTCCAAAAGAACTCTACAACAGTTATCCCCACCAACTTAGTGGCGGACAAATGCAACGGGTTATGATTGCGATGGCCATTTCTTGCAAACCCAAACTACTCATTGCAGACGAACCTACTACTGCACTGGATGTGACGGTTCAAAAAGAGATTATTCAGCTATTAAAAGCACTTCAAAAAGAAACCGGGATGAGCCTGTTGTTCATCTCCCATGACTTGGCATTGGTTTCAGAAATTGCCGATAGGGTGGTGGTCATGCATCAAGGAAATAAAGTGGAAGAAGGAACCGTTTTTCAGTTGTTTAAACTCCCGAAAGAAAATTATACAAAAGCCCTTTTGGCTTCGCGTCCTCCACTGGATAAACGATTGAAAAAATTACCTACCATTGCCTCTTTGGCCGATAAAAGCTTTGTCGCCTCTTCTATTACTCCGGCGCAGCGAGCCTCACGACATAAAAAAATCTACCAACAGCTTCCCCTTTTGGAAATTAAAAACTTGAAAAAAGAATACTACCAAAATGCCGGGCTTTTTCAAAAAAAAAGGGTGATTACTGCCGTAAATGAAGTTTCCTTTAGTGTTTTTGAAGGCGAAACCATGGGTTTGGTGGGGGAATCTGGTTGTGGAAAATCGACTTTAGGGAAGGTCATCCTCCAATTGGAAAAAGCTACCTCGGGGCAGGTATTTTTTAGAGGGAAAGACATTACAAACTTGTCGAATTCAGAAGTTAGAACCCTTCGAAAAGAGATTCAACTCATTTTTCAAGACCCTTTTTCTTCGTTAAACCCAAGGCTAACCGTTGGAAATACGATAGAAGAGGTAATGCAGGTACATGCGATTGGGAAAAACCAAAGAGAACGTCAAAAAAGGGTGAGAGAGTTATTGGAAAAAGTAGGGCTAAACGAAACTTTTTACTATCGTTATCCGCATGAATTATCGGGTGGGCAACGCCAACGGGTGGGGATAG
>JAGQZA010000016.1 GCA_020435805.1 Flavobacteriaceae bacterium | reverse complement strand
AGAAAATATACCCCAACCCTTGATTTAGTAAATTTTGGATTAACCAAAGAAGACTTAGATCTTCAATTTGAAGCAGGCTCTATTTTGGGTCTTGGTAAAACAAGCCTTCGGGAAATTATTGCCCATCTGGAAGCCATTTATTGTAGCTCTATTGGGATTGAGTATATGTACATTCGAAACCCCAATGAAATCCAGTGGATTCAGGATTGGTTGAATGTGAATGACAATCACCCTAAATTTTCTTCGGAAGAAAAGAAGCATATTCTTAAAAAATTAAACGAAGCTATTTCTTTCGAATCATTTTTACATTCAAAATATGTAGGTCAAAAACGCTTTTCTATTGAAGGAGTGGATTCGGTTATTCCCGGACTTGACTCTTTAATTGAAAAAGGGTCTGAAATAGGCATTGAACATTTTGTAGTTGGAATGGCGCACAGGGGAAGATTGAATGTGCTTGCCAATATTTTTGGTAAATCTCCCGAGGCTATTTTCAGTGAGTTTGACAGCAAAGAATACGATGAAGAGGAATTATTCGATGGAGATGTAAAATACCATATGGGCTGGACAAGTTTTCGCTCGACCGACAAAGGCAATAAAGTGCGTATGGACTTGGCGCCTAACCCCTCACACTTAGAAACCGTGAATGCTGTTGTAGAAGGAATTGCACGTGCTAAACTGGACAACCAATGGAATGGAGATGTTAAAAAAATACTCCCCATTTTAATTCATGGAGATGCTGCCATTGCAGGGCAAGGAGTGGTGTATGAGGTCATCCAGATGGCCCAATTAGATGGCTATAAAACCGGAGGAACCATTCACGTAGTGGCTAACAATCAAGTTGGGTTTACCACAAATTATCTCGACGCACGCTCCTCTACCTATTGTACCGATGTAGGGAAAGTGACGCTTTCTCCCGTACTCCACGTAAATGCCGATGATGTGGAAGCCGTATGCCACGCTTTTTCGTTTGCTTTAGATTTTAGAATGAAATTTGGAAGGGATGTTTTCATAGATATCCTTGGATATAGAAAATATGGCCATAACGAAGGCGATGAACCTCGCTTTACACAGCCTAAATTGTACAAAGCTATTTCAAAGCATAAAAACCCAAGGGACATCTATGCCGATAAACTGAAAAATGAAGGGATTATTGATGCTACCTATGTTTCAGAATTAGAAAATAACTATAAGGCCGAATTGGAAGAAGATTTGGAAGCTTCCCGCAAAAAGGATAAAACCGTTATTACTGAAATTCTTGCCGACGATTGGGAGTCCTACAAATTGGGAGATTTAGAAGATATTTTGCAAAAGACCGACACCACCTTTAGCCTTAAAGAACTTGATGTTCTTGCTAGAGGCATTACTGAACTTCCCAGCAACAAGATTTTTATCAAGAAGATTGAACGTATTGTAGAAGATAGGAAGCAACGCTATTTTGAAACCAACGAACTGGATTGGGCCATGGGCGAATTGCTAGCATACGCTTCTTTGATGCAGGAAGGATATAATGTGCGAATTTCGGGACAGGATGTGGAACGAGGAACTTTTTCGCACCGCCATGCCATCATAAAAACCGAAGACGATTCGGAAGAAATTAACCTTCATAACAATCTTGGAACCGAAGGTAAAATGTTTATCTACAACTCACTCCTTTCTGAATATGCTGTGGTGGGATTCGATTATGGTTATGCGATGGCGAGTCCAAAAACATTAACCATTTGGGAAGCACAGTTTGGTGATTTCTCCAACGGGGCCCAAATTATGTTGGACCAATATATTTCGGCGGCAGAATCTAAGTGGAAAGTACAGAATGGTTTGGTCATGCTATTGCCCCATGGATATGAAGGTCAGGGTTCGGAACACTCCAGTGCTCGTATGGAGCGCTACCTTCAGTTGTGTTCCAGACACAATATGGTATTAGCAGATGTGACCACTCCGGCCAATTTCTTCCATTTATTGCGAAGACATATGAAGTGGAATTTCCGAAAACCCCTCATAGTTTTCACACCAAAAAGTTTATTGCGCCACCCAAAAGTGGTCTCTACCAGAGAGGAACTTGCTAACGGAACCTTTCAGGAAGTAATAGATGATACTTCAGTAGATAAAAAGAAGGTAACTTCTCTGGTCTTCTGTACCGGTAAGTTTTATTATGACCTACTGGAGCGAAGAGAGGAAGATGGAAGACAGGATGTGGCACTGGTTCGTTTGGAGCAGTTGTTCCCGTTAGCGATGGACAAAATTGAAATGATTATAAAATCCTATCCAAATGTAACCGACTATGTTTGGGCTCAGGAAGAACCCAAAAACATGGGGGCTTGGGGATATTTATTAATGAATTTTAATCTGGTAAAACTTCGTGTTGCCTCCGGGAATGTCTATAGCTCACCAGCTGCGGGTAGTAGTACTCGATTTAAAGTGCGACACAAAAAAATAATTGATAGTGTTTTTGAAGTACCTCTCATTTAACATTTCTGGAGATTGAAGCTGGAGGTTATTAAAAATAAAATATACGAAGTACAGGGACAAAATGTGCTATTAGATTTTGACCTTGCACAATTATATAATGTTGAAACGAGGGTATTGAAGCAAGCGGTTAGAAGAAACATGGAACGATTTCCCAAAGATTTTATGTTTCAACTAACCAATAAATCTTGGAAAGAGCTTATCACAAACTGTGATAACCTCCCCGAAGGTAGTAAATTTAGCCCAACTCCACCTTTTGCTTTTACAGAGCAAGGAGTAGCAATGCTCTCCAGTGTACTTAAAAGTAAAACGGCTGTTGAAATCAATATTTCAATTATGCGGACTTTTGTATTGATAAGACAACATGCACTTACTTACAAAGAGTTAACGGAAAAATTAACTAGTTTAGAAAAAAGATACAATCAACAATTTAAAAATATATTTGAGGCTTTAGTTATCTTCTAAAAAAAGAAAATAAAGAAGAAATACAAACTAAAAGAACTAAAATAGGGTATAAAAAACAATAGATATGCTAGAAATGAAAGTTCCCTCACCGGGAGAATCCATTACCGAAGTAGAAATTGCCCAGTGGCTCGTGGCCGATGGGGATTATGTAGAAAAAGATCAGGCCATTGCCGAAGTTGACAGTGATAAAGCAACATTAGAGCTTCCCGCAGAAGCCAGCGGAATTATTACCCTTAAAGCGGAAGAAGGGGAATCAGTAGCCGTAGGGCAAGTAGTTTGCCTAATTGATACCGATGCCGAAAAGCCAGAAGGAGCTACTTCAGAAAAAGCGGTCGCTAAAAAAGCAGAAGATGTAAAACCTGTTGCTGAAAAAGCACCTGTAGTAGTATCTTATGCTACGGGGAGTCCTTCTCCGGCAGCCAAAAAGATTTTAGATGAAAAGGGGATTTCTTCAGCTGGAGTTAAAGGAACCGGACGTGATGGTAGAATTACCAAAGAAGATGCCGTAAACGCTGTGCCCTCTATGGGAACCCCGGGGGATGGTGACAGAGGTGCGGAAAGACAAAAACTTTCCATGCTTCGTAGAAAAGTAGCAGAAAGACTGGTTTCGGCAAAGAATGAAACAGCCATGCTAACAACCTTCAACGAGGTAGATATGGGGCCCATTTTCGAGATACGAAATCAATACAAAGATGCTTTTAAGGAAAAACATGGGGTGGGTCTAGGCTTTATGTCTTTCTTTACGTTGGCGGTAGTGAGAGCCTTGGAACTTTTCCCGGATGTGAATTCTATGATTGATGGAGATTATAAAATTTCGTATAAATACAAAGATATTTCCATCGCCGTTTCAGGCCCTAAAGGGCTCATGGTTCCTGTCATTAGAAATGCGGAAAGTTTGACTTTTAGAGGTGTTGAAGACGAGGTAAAAAGACTTGCACTTCGTGCTCGCGACGGGCAAATTACGGTCGATGAAATGACAGGAGGGACCTTTACTATTTCCAACGGAGGGGTTTTCGGTAGTATGTTATCTACTCCTATTATTAACCCTCCGCAATCTGGAATTTTAGGAATGCATAATATTGTAGAACGCCCTATTGTTAAAAATGGCGAAATTGTGATTGCTCCGGTGATGTATGTCGCTTTAAGTTACGATCACAGAATTATTGATGGTAGAGAATCTGTTGGGTTTTTGGTAGCCGTGAAAGAAGCTTTGGAAAACCCGATAGAGCTTCTTATGAACAATGACCTGAAAAAGGCCTTAGAATTATAGGAATAGAAATGGTTTATAATAAAAAAGCCCCAAATAATCTGGGGCTTTTTCTTTGGTTAGTTAATTGAAAATATAAACCTATTTATGAAACTACGTAATTAACAATGTTCATGAGTACAACGGCAACGATAAGAACAGAAATAACAAAAATAGCAAGTCTTTTCTTTCCTTCTTTCTTAACTTTTAAATCCAAATCCATACTGTTTAATTTGTAATGGTAAAATTGGGTATTTTATACCTAAAAATAAATACGTGGAAACACGTAATTTACTATTGAAGTTCTTCCTGATGTTCTTTTGCCCAAATAAGGAGGCTATTTGTTTTATGCTCCAACTCCAATTTAGTAATAATATTACTTCTGTGTTTTTCAACGGTTCTGTGGGATATAAACAGCAGGGAGGCAATTTCCTTATTCGTTCTATCCATGGCAATAAGCTTTAGGATTTTTTTCTCAGAAGGAGTTAAGATATTTAATAGCCCTTGTTTTTCAGAATTAACCCCCAACAATTCACTTATTTTTGGACTAAAGAAAGGATTTCCTTCCGAAACGGTTTTTAAACAATTTTCAATTTCTTCAAGGGCAAATTCTTTTAAAATATACCCATAAATATTAAGTGCTATGGCTTCGTTGTAAAGTTGCTTTTCTTTATGGAAAGTAATGAGGATAATCTTGGTTTCAAGAGCATTGGTGTTACATTTTCTGGCAATTTCGAGCCCCGACATATAGGGCATTTGAATGTCGAGAATGGCAATATCGGGTTGTAATTTGGTAATTAAATTAAACGCTTCTCTCCCGTTATTCCCACTCCCAATCACGTTATATCCTTTTTCAAGAAGGAAGTCACTAAGCCCTTTTAATAGAAGGGGGTGGTCATCTGCTATAATAATAGATTCGTTCTTCATGCAATGGGGAAGTTAAATTCCAGCGTGGTTCCTAGATTTTTCTTAGAGGTTACCTTCATTTGGCCGTTTAAAAACTTGGTTCTTTCTAGCAGGGTTTTTAACCCTAAAGATTTCATGTCTTGGTATTTTTCTGAAAAATCAAACCCTATGCCATTATCCTTAACCTCTAAAAAAACAGTATTACTATTTCTTTTCAGTGTTACTTTACTGGCTTCGGCATTAGCGTGTTTAATAATATTGTTTAAGGCTTCTTGAATGATTCGAAAAATATTCACTTCCTGTCTTTTGTCAAAAATATGATCAATATTATCAATTTCCGAAGAGATAAAAAGCGCTGTATTTTCATCAATTTGCGAAAGGGTCATTTCAATAGCCTTTGTAATCCCCAATTCTTGCAATTGAAAAGGATGTAAATTTCTTGAAATTCCCCTTACTTCCTCTATGGCACTTTCCACCAAGGTTTTGGTATCGGAATCGTTGTTTTGTACAACCTTGTTTTTGATTAATAAAAGTTGTTGCCCAAGACCGTCATGGAGGTCTTTTGAAATTCGCTTACGTTCTTCTTCTTGCGACACTAGTAACTCCTGACTAAACTTTTCCTGAAGAAGCTTTTTATTTTTAAGCTGTACTCTATTTCGGTAAAGAAACACGAGTCCAAAAAATAACAGCAGCGATAAACTTATAAAGAGAAGTCTTCTTCTGGCAGCTTGATTGTCTTTTTCCAGAAGTTGGATATTTACATTTTTGGCTAAAAGTTCACTTTCCTTTTTCTCAGTTTCGTATAATGTTTGGTAATAAGCCAATGAATTTGCGGTAGAGGTATTATAGAGGGAATCTTTTAATTTCTCGGAAGAATTTTTATACTGTAAGGCACTTTTATAATCCCCTTTGGCCGCATAAATTTTTGAAAGCAATTCTTCCGAAGTCATAATATCTTCCTCATATTTCATGGCCTTAGCTGCGTTCCATTTTTCTTCTGCTGATTTTTGTGCGAGGTCATAATTCCCTAATGCCAAATTATAGTTTGCTAAAATTTCATGGTAGTGGCTTATATAAAGTAAATCTTTGGTGTTGGGGTCGTGCGCTTTTTGGACGATATCGAAATACTTTTTAGCCTCCGCTAAGTTTCCATCTTCAATATAATATTCAATTAATTTTGTGAAAACATAGGTTCTATCTGCCAAGAGCACCTTATTTTCTAGATCATTTTTTAAGTAATCATAGGCTTTTAACAAATATTCAATCTGCAATTTTTTCTTGCCCATTTTTTTATAATCAAGTGCCTGATTATAATACATAACAGGGATGTTTTTTTCAAGCCCCAAGTCTTTCAGCTTTTGAATATTTTTGTCTCTTTCCATTTTTGCTTTATCGTAAAAACCATTCATACTATACATAGTGGTAATTCCTTGTTGGGCAAATACCATATATTCGTAATCCTTCAAGGCTTCAAAATACTGATAGGCTTTTTTATAATTTTCTCCGGCAGGGACAAATTTTCCGAGGTTAGAATAGGCTTGTCCATTAAACAAATAAGCATCAGCTTTATAAATAGAGTCCTTTTCGGTAAACGTTTCAATTGCTTTTTGGTAATCTTTAGTAGCTTCCTCCAAATCCAATCGATAATTGGCCCCGCCTCTTTTTAAGTATAGACTTCCCAACAGAAAAGAGTCTTTGATTCTGTATTTTCTTGCCAGCAATTCATCTATCATTCTACGTACTTTTTCGGGCTGATTGACAATGGAAGTTAAGGTATAGCTTAACCCAATCATTTTTTTTGCAGCAGCCTCAATACTATCAATCTCTTTGGCTAATTCAATATATCGTTCAGAATTTTCAACAAACCTTTCAATATCGCCTTTGCCTTCAATAGAAAGAATAGAGTCTAAGGCAACTAATTTTTCAGTAGTACTGGAAGTGCTTTCAAAAATCTTTTTGTAGTGCTCAAGATCTTGCGAAAAACACGTTGTCCCCAAAAGCAGGAAAGCAAAAATAAATAGGTAGTAAAATAGGCTTTTTCTCAAGATGCAATTTTTTGGGGAGTAGCTAAATGTACTAAAAAAATGGATATCATTTTATTTTTTGAAATAGACGCAATTTCTTCCGTAGTCAATCACAGCGTGTAGTTTTTTTAAAATATCCGCGCCAATAATTCCATCTACTTTTTCTTCTGCTACTTGTGTAAGTGCATGGTTTACATGAACCAAATCGAAAAGCACAAACGGCCAGTTATGTAATACTATTGAACCTATAGAAAGGATGCTGCTTTGGGTAGAATGGGTCTCCATATCCACAGCCCCTGCTCCTGCTGCTTTTACATCGCTTTTTTCTGTTACCAGTTGAAAAGGGTGTGCTTCCATAATGCCAATGCAACTGGTAGAAGCCCCGGTATCCAGAATAAATTTCCCGGGAATATCATTAATAATTACGCTAAACTTATAATGCCCTGTTTTTAATTTTTTAAGACCAATTCTCTCAAAGCCAAGGGATGTTAAATATTCTCTTAAGGAACTCACTAAGGTTTTTTTTGGTAAATATAGATAACAAAATAGTAGTTTTGTGACTATGTTAACCGATACCCACACACATCTTTATAGTGAAGCTTTTAATGAAGACCGAAATGCCATGATGCAGCGTGCTTTTGAAGAAGGCATTGATAGGTTTTTTATTCCGGCAATTGACTCAAGCTACACCAAGGCCATGTATCAATTAGAGCAAGAATATCCTGAACATATTTTTTTAATGATGGGGCTTCATCCTACTTCGGTCAAAGAGAATTATGAAGAAGAATTGGCTCATGTGGAAAGTGAATTTCAAAAGCGAAAATTTTATGCAGTGGGTGAAATAGGAATCGATTTGTATTGGGATACCTCTACGCTCGAAATTCAAAAAATTGCTTTTAAAAGACAAATTCAGTTAGCAAAAAAATACAGTTTACCTATTGTGATTCATTGCCGGGACGCATTTGATGAAATTTTTGACGTTTTGGAAACGGAAAAAGACTCACAACTTTTCGGAATTTTTCATTGCTTTACGGGAACCAACGAACAAGCGCTGAAAGCCATGAGCTTCAATATGAAACTGGGAATAGGAGGGGTGGTTACCTTTAAGAATGGGAAGATTGACCAGTTTTTACATAAAATCGATTTAAAACATATCGTTTTAGAAACAGACTCCCCCTACCTTTCTCCAGTGCCATATAGGGGAAAACGAAACGAAAGTAGTTATCTTCGCTTAATTTGTAAAAAAGTAGCTGAGATCTATAATATTTCAGAAGAAGAAGTAGCAAAAACAACTACCCAAAACGCAAAAGAAATATTCAATATATAATGAGCAAACCTCATATTTTACTTATTTATACGGGCGGAACTATTGGGATGATTAAGGACTTTAAAACAGGTGCCTTAAAGAATTTCAATTTTGATGAACTGTTAAAACACATCCCAGAACTTCGCCTTTTGGATTGTCAAATAACTACACAAAGTTTTAAAACTCCTATTGATAGTTCCAATATGAAGCCGGAGTATTGGGTTACCCTAGCCGAAATAATTGAGAAAAATTACCATGATTTTGATGGGTTTGTAGTACTTCACGGAAGCGATACGATGTCTTATACGGCATCTGCTATGAGCTTTATGCTAGAAAATCTTTCAAAACCATTGATATTTACAGGTTCCCAACTTCCTATTGGAGATTTACGAACCGATGCCAAGGAAAATTTAATTACCTCTATTCAAATAGCTGCCGTTCAAGAAAAAGGAAAACCCAAAGTACAGGAGGTAGGGTTGTATTTTGAATATAAATTATATCGAGCCAACCGAACTACCAAAATAAATGCAGAGCATTTTGAAGCTTTCGCTTCACTTAATTGTCCACCTTTGGCCGAAAGCGGAGTGCATTTAGTGTTTAATGATCATGTGCTTTTGAAAAAGAAAGGGCAAAAAAAGTTGAAAGTTCATAAAAACCTGGAAACTGGGATTCTATTAATTAAAATGTTTCCGGGACTACATAAAGAAACCTTATCCCACCTTTTATCATGGAAAGATGTTAAGGGTGTTATTTTGGAAACCTTCGGAAGCGGTAATGTAACCAACGAGCCTTGGCTAACCCATGCGCTTTCAGAAATTATCAAGAAAAACATTCCGGTAGTAAATGTTACACAATGCTCCGGAGGAAGTGTAACTATGGGGCTTTACGAAACCAGTACACAACTCAAGGAAATAGGAGTTATTTCCGGAAAAGATAGTACTACTGAAGCTGCTCTTGGAAAAATGATGTTCTTGTTAGGAAAAGGGATAAAACCCTCCTTATTTAAAGCTCATTTTGAAACGCCCATTTGTGGAGAAATGACCTAAAGAAACTCCTTAAATTATTTCAATAGTAATTATTTTTTTTGATATTTGCCCTCCCATTAAAAATGGAAAAAGAGAGGTGGCCGAGTGGTCGAAGGCGCACGCCTGGAAAGTGTGTATACGCCAAAAGCGTATCGAGGGTTCGAATCCCTTCCTCTCTGCAAATGCCTATTCACGACGATAAAATTTGTCGAAGCTTGCTTCAGCAAATTTTTGAGGAGTGAATATTAATTGCGAAGCAATTTGCATTTCCGGCATAGCTTGATGGGATCACTAAGCGAAGCGAAGTAATCCATGCTTCAGCAAATTTTTGAGGAGTGAATATGAATTGCGAAGCAATTTGCATTTCCGGCATAGCCTGATGGGATCACTAAGCAAAGCGAAGTAATCCGTGCTTCAGCAAATTTTTGAGGAGTGAATACGAATTGCAAAGCAATTTGCATTTCCGGCATAGCCTGATGGGATCACTAAGCAAAGCGAAGTAATCCATGCTTCAGCAAATTTTTGAGGAGTGAATACGAATTGCGAACTTGCCTGTCTTAGGCGGGGGCAATTTTTATGACGAATATACTTTTTAAGGATTAGTGAGACTAATCCGTTTTTTTTGGGAAGCTTCAGAAAATTTTATAAAAACGAAACGAGTAGTTACAAACCATTTGAATTCCAACTTGATATTTTATAAACCAAGAGTATATTTGCAACTACATGAATTAATTGTTGCAGATTAACTAAATAATTTTATATCTTTAAACCTTTAACTAAAAACAAACTTTAAGTCGATAGCAATGAAAAAACTATTTTCTATTCTAGCAATTTCCGCAATGGTATTTGCAGGCACAAGCAACGTAAACGCAACTGCTGCACAATCATTATCTGCTCATGTTCAAACGTTAACATCAGCGGCTACAGTAACTTTTATTCAGGATGAAGAAGCCTCGGCAGCACCCGAATCCAAAGGATTTCATCAAGAACTCAAGCAACGTTTTATTGAGGGAGGTCCTGGGTTTATGGGGATTGTACTTCTTTGTTTAATTCTTGGATTAGCGATTGCTATTGAAAGAATTATATACCTAAATCTTTCTACCACTAATACTTCAAAATTGGCAAGTAGTGTAGAAGATGCGCTTAACAGCGGAGGTATTGAAGCTGCTAAAGAAGTATGTAGAAACACCAAAGGTCCTGTGGCTTCTATTTATTATCAAGGTCTTGATCGTGCAGACGAAAGTATTGATGCAGCTGAAAAAGCTGTAGTTTCTTACGGTGGTGTGCAAATGGGACAGCTAGAAAAGAACGTTTCTTGGATTTCATTGTTTATTGCACTTGCTCCTATGCTTGGTTTCATGGGAACTGTAATTGGTATGATTCAAGCATTTGATAAAATCCAGGCAGCAGGAGATATGAACCCGTCATTGGTAGCCGGAGGTATTAAAGTGGCTCTTTTAACAACCGTATTTGGTCTTGTAGTGGCTATTATCCTTCAAATTTTCTACAACTATATTGTGGCTAAAATTGATAGCATTGTTAACAATATGGAAGATGCATCTATTACCTTAATAGATATGCTTGTAGATTATAAAAACAAAAAATAATTTTAAAAATACCATATCATGGGATTACATAAAATAATTAAAATAATAGCACTTCTGCTAAGTGTTGTTGGAATCGTTTTCTTTGTTATGATTCTTAGCGCAGGAGACAAAGCTATTGCAGCAGGAGAAAGCGGTGGGACTGTTAATGGTGCACTATATACTGCTTATATAATTTTTGGCTTAGTCCTGGCTGCTGTTTTAATATTCGTACTGAAAGGAGTTTTTGCAGGGGATATTAAAAAGACGCTAATTACTGTAGGAGCCTTTTTAGCCATTGTACTTATTGGCTACGTGATGGCTTCGGGAAATACAGAAGGATTACCTCTTGTTGACAATCAGCCAGTTACAGAAAGCACATCGAAATGGGTTGGAACAGGGTTAAATACTTTTTACATCTTGGCTTTATTGGCTATAGGTGCAATGATTTTAAGCGGACTTAAAAGAGTGGCAAAATAATGGCACGAAGATCAGCACCCGAGATAAATGCAGGATCTATGGCAGACATAGCATTCCTCCTGCTTATCTTTTTCTTGGTAACAACTACTATTGAAAAAGATAAAGGTATTGCCAGACAATTGCCTCCCAAACAAGAGGATCAACCCGAAGATGTAATTATTAAGCAAAAGAACTTATTTATAGTTAACATAAATAAGCATGACCAACTTTTGGTGGAGGAAGAGCTTGCAGATTTAAAAGATTTGAGACAAGCGGCTATCGACTTTATTGATAATGGTGGTGCCCCTTCAGGAACTGTGGATTACTGTAATTTTTGCAAGGGAAAAAGATCGCCGGAATCATCAGATAATCCTGAAAAAGCTGTTATCTCTGTTCAAAATGATCGTTTGACTTCTTATAAAATGTATATCGCGGTTCAAAATGAACTAGTAGCTGCGTACAACTTTTTAAGAGATAGAGAGTACATGCGCTTGTACCCTAATAGACGGGCAAGCTTTACCGAAATGAAAAAAGCTATTGACGAAGGTGATATTACCGGCGCTCAAGCAGATAAAATACAAGAAGAGCTACAAGCTGTTCAGGATTTAATTCCTTTAAAGTTATCTGAAGCAGAACCAAAAAAATCTGGATTGTAAATTCTAAGACATGTCAAAATTTAAAAAGAAAAAAAGTGGAGATTTACCTCCTATTTCAACAGCTTCGCTACCCGATATTGTTTTTATGCTATTGTTCTTTTTTATGGTAGTAACGGTGTTAAGGGATAGTAATCTTTTGGTTCAACAAAAACTCCCTAAAGGAGATCAGGTTGAAAAATTGAAAAAAGATCGCTCTGTATTTATCTATGCAGGAAAGCCGGGTGCTGGTTATGAAAAATATGGTAAAGAAGCAAAAATCCAAATAGGTGATAAATTTACAGATGTTAGTAACATTAGGTTCGCCCTTGAAGAACTTCGACGAAAATTACGTCCCGAACTTCAAGATAAAGTAATGGTTGCTTTAAAAGTTGATGAAGAAACTAATACAGGTTTAGTAACAGATGTTAAACAAGAACTTAGAGATTTGAATTTGTTAAAGTTAATTTATATTACTACTCCAGGGAATCAACTGGATAATTAATAAATTATATAATACGTTGAAAACGCCTTACACTATTTATTAGCGATAGGCGTTTTTTATTTACCCATAGCGAAGTGAACGCTAATTCGTTATATTTACTTTATGAATTGTAAAAGAATAGTATTCTTCTTCTTGCTCTGTACTGTCACAATACCTTTTTATTCGCAAGAGACAGTTAAAGATAGTATTGTAGATACAAAATATAGGGAGGATCAATTTTATGCAGGTATTTCCTATAATCTTATCACAAAAACCCCCAATGGCTTCAAATTAAAAGGAGTTTCCGGAGGGTTTCATTTTGGGTATTTAAGAGATATGCCCCTTAATGAACAACGCAATATAGCCATCGCATTAGGTCTTGGGTTTAGTTTTGATCAATATGGGCAAAATTTATTTATTGGAGAGGATATTTCCGAAAAAAGCATTTTCAGTATTTTAGATACTCAGGTTGATTATACCACCAATAAGCTTAGTGTTGCTAGTATTGAAGTGCCTTTCGAGTTTAGATGGAGAACTTCTACTTCTTCTATTTATAAGTTTTGGAGGGTTTATGCAGGGGTAAAACCGGGATATATGTATTGGTACCGTTCTCAGTTTAAACAACCCAATAATTCGGTTTCTCAAACCAAAATTCCTGAATTTCAAAAAATAAGCCTTGGAGCGACGCTAGCATTTGGCTATGGAACCTTTAATTTTTATGTCAATTATTCTGTATTGCCCTTTTTTAAGGATGCAACGGTACAAGACAGCAATGAATCTATAGCGTTTCACCCTCTAAAAATGGGGCTCATTTTTTATATTCTATAGCCAAAAATTCAGCATTAATAACTGCGGAATGACCCCAATAAAAAGCCCTAATAACAACTCGGCCTTTGTGTGAGAAAGGGTATGTAATCTGGAGGAAGCAACCCACCCATTAGCAAAAAGTAATAAACCAATCCAAAACAGCATGTTAATTTTGAAGTGAACACTTAATGCGATCACAAAAAAGGTAAGCCCGGCAATTCCCATTTGGTGCAAACTTGCCTTAATTTTGAAAATGACTAAGAATAAGGCCGAAAAACTGGAAAATAAAACCCCCACAAAGAAAAAGTACAACTCCGGTGTGATGTAAGCATCAAAAACAACCCGAATAATAATGAAAATTAAAATGCATTGGAGCATTAAAGGAATTTTTCTCTCTGATACTCCCTCTAGTTTAATGGACTGTACTAACTTTAAATTTTTCAGTAAAAAATAAGTTACTATGGGAACTAAAATAGTCAATATAACAATAACCAAGAGTTTGCTTTGAATGGTTTCCACATCCACAAACCGTGGTGTAATACTATAATAAATAGCAGCTCCCAAAAAGGGCATGAGTAATGGATGGAGGGCGTAAGCTCCTAATCGAAGAAAGTGATTCATTAAATTTCTTTTCGAAGTCGTGCCACAGGTAAATCTAATTGTTCACGATATTTGGCAATGGTTCGTCTGGCAATAGGGTACCCTTTTTCCTTTAAGATTTTGGCCAATTTATCGTCGGTTAAAGGTTTTTTCTTGTTTTCTTCAGCAATGGTAATTTCAAGAATTTTCTTAATTTCTTTGGTAGAAACATCTTCTCCTTGATCATTTTTCATAGACTCACTAAAAAAATCCTTTATCAATTTTGTACCATAGGGGGTGTCCACATATTTACTATTGGCTACACGTGAAACGGTTGAAACATCCATGTCAATCTTATCGGCAATATCTTTTAAAATCATGGGCTTCAATTTACGCTCATCTCCGGTTAAAAAATATTCCTCTTGATAGTGCATGATGGCATTCATGGTCACATACAAGGTTTGCTGCCGTTGTTTAATGGCATCAATAAACCATTTTGCGGCATCTAATTTCTGTTTAATAAACAATACGGCATCTTTTTGCGACTTCGATTTTTCTTTGGCTTCCTTATAACCTTTCAGCATATCACTATAATCTCTGGAGACATGTAACTCTGGTGCATTACGGCCATTCAATGTTAACTCCAGTTCCCCATCCATTATTTTAATAGCAAAATCGGGGACAATATGTTCTATAACACGGGTATTTCCTGAATAAGCCCCACCCGGTTTTGGGTTTAAACCTTCAATTTCATGAATGGCTTCTCGTAGTTCTTCTTCTGAAATGTCGAATTTTGAAATAAGTTTCTTGTAGTGTTTTTTTGAAAATTGATCGAAAGCCAGTTCAATAATTTGTATGGCAAGCTTTACCGAAGGTTCATCTTCTTTTCTTTGTAATTGCAGCAATAAGCATTCCTGAAGATTTCTAGCTCCCACACCAGCGGGGTCTAATTCTTGGACTATTTCCAGTACTTTTTCAATCTTTTCCTTGGTTGTGTAAATGTTTTGAGTAAAAGCCAAATCATCTACAATGTCCTCAATATCCCTACGTATATAGCCACTCTCATCTACACTTCCTATTAAAAATTGGGCAATTTCGAAGGCCTCTTCATCTAGGCGGTACGTGTTTAATTGTTGCAGTAAAAATTGATTAAACGATGTCCCTGAGGCAAAAGGAGTTTCTTTTTCTTCATCATCGGCACTGTAATTATTCGCCGAAAGTTTGTAACTGGGTATTTCGTCATCGCTTAAATAATCATCTACGTTAATTTCAGTTTCAATCACATCATTTCCATCATCATAATCATCATACTCATCATTGTCAAAATTGTCATTTTCCAGTATATCCTTTTCCTCTTTTCCACCTTCCAACGCCGGATTTTCTTCCAATTCCTGCATGATGCGTTGCTCAAATGCTTGGGTAGGAAGCTGTATCAACTTCATCAACTGTATTTGTTGCGGTGAAAGTTTTTGAGATAATTTAAAATTGAGTTGTTGCTTTAACATAAATACGAATCACTTATCTATAAAAATAAAAAAAATCCAGCTACAAAGTGTGTGGAACTGGATTTAATATATCGTGTTTTCTAAATTTAAAATTCAGCATTGCCCGGTGTTCTTGGATACGGAATGACATCGCGAATATTCCCCATTCCGGTAACAAAAAGTACTAATCGTTCAAAACCAAGTCCAAAACCGCTATGAACACAAGTACCAAACTTGCGTAAATCTAAGTACCAATACAATTCTTCCTCAGGAATTCCCATAACCTCCATCTTCTTTTTTAAAACTTCATACCGTTCCTCTCTCTGTGATCCCCCTACAATCTCACCAATACCCGGAAAGAGTACATCCATGGCACGTACCGTTTTTTCATCCTCGTTTAAGCGCATGTAAAAAGCTTTAATCTTTGCAGGGTAATCATACAAAATGACAGGGCATTTAAAGTGTTTTTCAACCAAAAATCGTTCGTGTTCACTTTGTAAATCGGCACCCCATTCTTCAATCAAATATTTGAATTTTTTCTTCTTGTTGGGGGCACTGTTTTTTAAAATATCGATAGCTTCAGTGTAACTTATGCGAACAAAATTATTTTCCAGCACAAAGCGAAGTTTATTCCTAAGGCTCATTTCACTTCGCTCCGCTTGCGGCTTGTTTTTTTCCTCTTCCAACAGTCGGTTTTCCAAAAACTCAAGGTCATCTTGACAATGATCTATGGCATATTGAATGACATATTTAATGAAATCTTCAGCCAAATCCATATTAGCAGCTAAGTCATTAAAAGCTACTTCGGGTTCGATCATCCAGAATTCTGCCAAATGACGTGAAGTATTGGAGTTTTCAGCTCTAAAAGTGGGCCCAAAAGTATAGACTTTGCCAAGTCCCATAGCGTAAGTTTCGGCTTCCAGCTGCCCGCTCACGGTAAGATTGGTCTCTTTTTCGAAGAAATCTTGTTTATAATTTACCGAGCCGTCTTCATGTAAAGGTGGCTTTTTTGCATCCAAATTGGTCACCCGAAACATTTCTCCCGCACCTTCGGCATCACTTCCCGTAATAATAGGGGTGTGCATGTAATAGAATCCATTTTTCTGAAAATACTCGTGAATGGCAAATGCCAATTTAGAACGTAGCCGCATCACTGCGCCAAAAGTATTGGTGCGAATTCGTAAATGCGCTTGTTCCCGTAAAGTCTCTAACGAATGTTTTTTTGGGCTTAAAATGGTAAGCTTTACCTCTTCAGGGTCTGCTTCGCCCAAAATTTCTACATTGGAAACCTGTATTTCTACCGATTGTCCTTGCCCTTGACTTTTTACCAATTCGCCTACTACGGTAATGGCAGCTCCAGTAGTGATTTTTTTCAGAAGCGATTCTTCAAAATTCTCAAAATCAATAACACACTGTACATTTTTTATCGTAGAACCGTCGTTTAACGCAATAAACCGGTTGCTTCTAAAGGAACGTACCCAACCCGATACCAAAATTTGGTTGGGAGAAGGGTTGCTTTGTAAAACGTCAATAATTTCGCTGCGCTGCATAAGGCTTTATTTTGAAGGCGTAAAGATACTTTTTTCTATATTTTTATGAGACCTGCTTCTTAATTTTCTTCTTCTTTTTCGGCTTCGGCCACTTCCTCGTCAGAACTGGGAAGAATTTGAATAGAGGGCTTTTTAAATGTTTGCTTGTTGGCGATACTGCGTTCCAATGAAAGTAACAATGACGGAAGCAATAATAAGTTAGACAACATAGCAAAAAGAAGTGTGGTAGAAACCAATGCCCCTAACGCTACGGTACCTCCAAAACTGGAAATTGTAAATACCGAAAACCCAAAAAATAAGACAATGGAAGTATAAAACATACTTACGCCAGTTTCTCGTAAAGCTGCATAGACCGATTTTCGGATTTTCCAGTGATTAGTGATTAATTCTTGACGGTATTTTGCCAAAAAGTGAATGGTATCGTCCACCGAAATTCCAAAAGCAATACTGAATACCAATATGGTAGAAGGTTTTATTGGGACGCCCAAAAAGCCCATGATTCCTGCTGTGATAATGAGCGGTAATAAATTGGGAATCAAAGAAACTAAAATCATTCTGAAGCTTCGAAACATCCATGCCATAAACAACGCAATCAATAAAATAGCCAATGAGAGGGAGAGTAATAAATTGTTTACCAAATATTTGGTTCCTTTTTCAAAGACAAAGGCTTTTCCAGTTATGGAAACATTGTATCGATCACTAGGGAATATTTTTTCAATTTCATTACGCAAGTCTTCTTCTATTCTATCAAAACGTTGAGTTTTGGTATCCTTCATAAAAGTGGTAATCCTAGCATATTGTCCGGTAGAATCTACATAGCTATTCAGTAAATTAGTGTCGCTGGTACTACTTTTTGCATACGATAGGATAAAGGTTCGCTCTTGAGAATTAGGAAGTTGGTAATATTCGGGATTATTGTTGTAATAGGCTTGTTTAGAATATTTAACCAATTGCACAACCGAAAGTGTTTTGGACAACTCCGGAATTTCCTCCATGTAATTTTGGAGCTCATCCATTCGCTTTAATGTGGCTAAATTCATCACTCCTTTTTTCCGTTTTGTGTCAACTAAAATTTCAAGCGGCATGATACCTTCGTACTCTTTTTCAAAAAACTGAATATCTTTAAAAAAGGGCTTGTCCTTAGGCATATCTTCAATGAGACTCCCCGAAAGTTTGATATTGTAAATTCCAATAATGCTGGTACAAAGTAGTGCTATGGTAACACCGTAAATAGCAACGCGATGCCCTTTTACCATGCGCTCCATCCAATCTACAAATCGCCCAATCCAACGTTTATTGAGGTGTTTTAAATGTTTGTATTTGGGGATGGCCATATAGCTGTAGGCAATGGGAATGATAAAAAGGCTTAATAAAAATATAGCCAGAATGTTAATAGAGGCAACCGTTCCAAACTCCTTTAATAGTTTGCTATGTGTTAAAATGAAAGTGGCAAAGCCGGAAGCCGTGGTAACGTTGGTCATTAAGGTAGCATTTCCTACTTTGGTAATAACCCGTTGTAAGGATTTGGCCTGATTTCCATGAAGTTTTATTTCTTGCTGGTATTTATTGATAAGGAAAATACAATTGGGAATCCCAATCACAATAATTAACGGAGGTATTAAAGCGGTAAGGACGGTAATTTCATAATGAAGTAATCCCAACACACCGAACGACCACATAACCCCGATAATAACAGTAATAGTTGAAATAAACGTAGCTCTGAAAGAACGGAAGAAAAAGAAGAAAATTAACGAGGTAACTAACAACGCTGCTGCTATAAACCATCGAATTTCATCAATAATATTTTGGGAATTAAGTGTCCTTATGTAAGGCATTCCAGAAGTGTAAACTTCAACTCCTGTTTCGGTTTCAAAAACTTCAATAAGCGGAATTAAGTCATTAATAATAAAGTCACGCCTAGCCGAAGTATTTACAATATCTTTTTTTAAGTAAATAGCCGTCCTAACAGATTGTTTGTTAGGGCTATACACCAAACCTTCATAAAAGGGTAACTTGTTAAATAACTCATAACGGTATCGCTCCAGTTTTTTGGAGTCTAAAACCGAATCCTGAATAAAAGGTACTAATTGAAAAGCAGCACTATCTTCTCTTTTTTCCAATTTTTGAAGATCACCAATGGAAAGTGATAAATCCACTTCTTCAAAGGAAGCAATGTCTTTTGAAAGACGTGTCCAGGCATTAAAATTTTTAGGATTAAAAAGAGCGGAATCTTTCACGCCCATAATAATTAGGTTCCCCTCTTCTCCAAATTTGTCTAAAAATTCTTGATATTCTTCATTATATTGATGATCATCCGGGAGCAGGTTGGCTTCCGTATAGGTAAACCTCATGTTTTTCCATTGCAAGGCAAAAAAAACAGTAGTTGCTAGTATGAAAATAATAAGAAGGGTTCTGTTGCGAAGTATAAAACGGGCAACAGCACTCCAAAAACCGATACTGAAAAGTTTGTTCAAAAAGGGAAACTTAAAATTGGGGCAAAGGTATTAAAATACAAAGGATTCCAAAGGAAAGTATTTGTTATTATTTTGAAAAAAATCCCCCTTTAAAGGGGGATAATAGAGGATATTGTTGCAGGTATTTTAATTGAATTTATAAATGCGCAATTATATTACACTTTCATAATTTCGGCTTCCTTTTTCGATAAAATAACATCAATTTTTTGAATGTGCTCATCGGTCATTTTTTGAATATCTATTTCAAGATTTTTCTTTAAATCATCCGAAACTTCCAGCGCTTTAATTTCATTATTGGCATTTTTACGATCATTCCGTACCCCAATTTTAGATTCTTCGGCTTCCGCCTTTGCCTGTTTGGCAAGTTCCCTACGACGTTCTTCGGTAAGCGGCGGAACATTAATGATAACGCTTTCGCCATTGTTCATAGGGTTAAAACCTAAATTGGCAATTTGTATTCCCTTTTCAATTTCCTGAATCATGGCTTTTTCCCATGGCTGGATAATAATGGTCATCCCATCCGAAGTATTCACGTTGGCCACTTGGTTGAGGGGTGTGGGATTTCCGTAGTAATTTACCATAACGCCATTAAGCATGGCAGGGGAGGCTTTTCCGGCCCTAATGGCTACTAACTTTTTTTCAAGATGTTTTAAGGCATTATCCATGGCCTCTTTGGCTGTATCTAATATAAATTGAATTTCTTCTTCCATCGTAAAAATTTTATAGCCCTTTGAGCAAAAATTAGACCAAATTAAAGGTTAACCTTGGTTCCTATATTTTCTCCCGATACCACTTTTAGTAAATTTCCTTTGGTATTCATGTCGAAAACAATAATAGGAAGTTCATTTTCCTGGCTCAAGGTAAAAGCGGTGGTGTCCATCACTTTTAAGCCTTTTCTCAAGACATCATCGAAAGTAATAAAGTCGAATTTGGTGGCACTACTGTCTTTTTCGGGGTCGCTGGTGTAAATGCCATCTACCCGGGTTCCTTTTAAAATAACATCGGCTCCCACTTCAATAGCACGTAGGACCGCTGCCGAATCTGTTGTAAAGTATGGATTTCCCGTGCCGCCTCCAAAAATGACAACACGTCCTTTTTCCAAATGGCGGATAGCCCTTCTTCGAATAAAAGGTTCTGCTACTTCATCCATTTTAATGGCACTTTGCAAACGGGTTTGTACACCTTCATTTTCTAGGGCGCTTTGTAAAGCAAGCCCGTTAATAACGGTTGCTAACATCCCCATATGGTCGCCTTGTACACGATCCATGCCGCCGCTCACTCCTGAAACCCCTCTGAAAATATTACCTCCCCCTATCACGATAGCCACTTGTACTCCTTTTGAAACAATAGTTTTTATCTCGTCTGCATATTCCTGAAGTCGTATAGGGTCAATACCGTATTGTTGTTCTCCCATCAAGGCTTCGCCAGAGAGTTTAAGTAATATTCTTTTGTATTGCATAGTGATGTTTTGCTCGCCAAGCGAGGGTTAAAATCTCTTTTGTAGCGCAAAAATAAATAAAAATAATGACGAATAGGGTCAAAATAAAAACCGCTTCAGAGATATTTTACTGAAACGGTTTTTAACTAATGGTGTCTTTTTTGAATTATACCAGAGAAATTCTTTCAAAACTTACCACACTTGCATCGCCTTTGCTAGCCACATATTGTGCTACATTCAATTTTTCATCCATGATAAAGTTTTGATCCAGTAAACACTTCTCTTGGTCAAGGGTAGTGTTGTCTGCAATGTATCGTTCCAGTTTTCCCGGAAGAATTTTATCCCAAATTTGCTCTGGTTTTCCTTCTGCTTTTAATTCGGCTTTAATGGCTTCGGTTGCTTCAGCAATCACCGCATCGGTTAATTGCGCTCTTGAAATGTATTTAGGGACATTTTTAAGGGTCTTTCCTAATCTTCCCAATTCAATATTTTCCTTTTCAATCACGGCAATACGAGCTTCGGTTTCTGAAGCCACAAAAGCAGGGTCGAAATCTTTGTAAGAAAGCGTAGTAGCACCCATAGAAGCTACTTGCATGGAAACATTTTTAGCTACTTCGGCAGCGCCATTGAACGGTTTTGAAAGACCTACCAAAGCACCAATTTTGTTCCCGTGAATATACGAACCAACAAAAGGAGCTTCCAAAGTTTTGTAGCCACCTATTTCAATTTTTTCTCCTATAACTCCGGTTTGCTCGGTCAATTTTTCTTGAACAGTCATTCCGTTATCATATGCTGAAGCCAAAAATTCTTCCATAGAAGATGTGTTTAAAGCAACATCGGCCATTTTGTGAGCCATTTCTACATACGAATCGTTTTTAGCCACGAAATCTGTTTCACAGTTTAATGAAATAATAACACCTTTAGTAGCAGCATCGTTTACTTTTGCAATTACAGCACCTTCGCTAGAGTCTCTGTCGGCTCTCTTTTCGGCAATTTTTTGACCTTTTTTACGAAGGATTTCAATGGCTTTGTCGAAGTCACCTTCGGCCTCAACCAAAGCTTTTTTACAATCCATCATTCCGGCTCCTGTTTTTTGTCTTAGTTCGTTTACCTGTGCGGCGGTTATTTGTGCCATTTTTTTGTGTTTTAAAAATTATTAAAAAAAGTCGTTACAATGTATTCAAAAGGAATAAAGGCAACGACTTTAAAAGATTATGATTTTGTTATGTTATTCTTCTTCGTCGCTATTTGCTACTACTATGGAAGATCTTTTTCTTACAGTTTTCTTTACTTCTACAACGTCATCATCTTCTTCTTCGTCAGCTTTTCCACCCGATTTTCTTTCATTTAACCCTTCAATAATAGCATTGGTTACGCTACCTATAATTTTTTCGATAGATTTTGAAGCGTCATCGTTTGATGGAATGACAAAATCGATAGGACGTGGGTCGCTGTTGGTATCTACCATTGCAAAAACAGGAATGTTCAGTTTTTGAGCTTCTTTAACAGCGATGTGCTCACGTGTAGTATCTACAATAAATAAAGCTCCCGGAAGACGACTCATATCACTAATAGAACCTAAGTTTTTCTCCAATTTTGCACGAAGACGATCAACGGCTAAACGCTCTTTTTTGGAAAGCGTATTAAACGTACCATCTTGCTTCATTCTATCAATAGCGGCCATTTTTTTAACTGCCTTACGAATAGTTACAAAATTGGTTAACATACCACCGGGCCATCTTTCAGTGATGTAAGGCATGTTGGCATTTTTTGCTTTATCGGCAACGATGTCTTTCGCTTGTTTTTTGGTAGCTACAAAAAGCACTTTACGACCACTGGCAGCAATTTTTTTCAAAGCCTCATTAGCTTCTTCCAATTTAGCAGCAGTTTTGTAAAGGTTGATGATGTGGATTCCGTTACGCTCCATATAGATGTATGGGGCCATGTTTGGATTCCATTTACGGGTTAGGTGACCAAAGTGTACACCTGCGTCAAGTAATTCCTTGACCTGATTGTTGTTTGCCATTTTGTTTTAGTTTACGTTCTGTAATAATAGATAGCAATCTTTCTGAATTTCAGACTTGATTTAGATGCTAAACTAAGTGTCTCACCCGGCAGAGTGGGACTAACAGCTTGATTAATAAAAATATGAACTTAAATAACCCATTGGGTGTTTCAATCTGAAACACCCAATAAGG
>JAGQZA010000169.1 GCA_020435805.1 Flavobacteriaceae bacterium | reverse complement strand
TATTGTGGCAAAAGAGTTAAAACCTATAAATAAGGTTAATAGAATAAGTAATTGTTTCATGTGTGGTTGAGTTGTTTTTTGATTTATTTGAATGATGGTTAACAAAAGTAACATCCATATGACGAATTTGATAAAAAGCTGTTACACACTTTTTTTTCTTTAACGTAACATTAACAAAAAAACCCGAAGTCTAGAACTTCGGGCCTTGTCTTTACTGCTATTATTAACACTAACCATCAACGTAAAATTTTCACAATAAAGACGCGAAATATTTCATATGTATAGACGAGGTATTTGGTATTATGTTACAGGGATTCAATTTTTTAACGAAGATTTATGTTTTCTTTATATTTAGCCCATGCGAACCTATTTAAAGAGAAAACAAAATTGAAAAAAACGTTGGTTATTGGGGTAAGTATGCATCCTTACAGGTATGCTTATATGGCTGTTAATAGACTTTTGGATCACAATATTCCTGTTGTGGCTATTGGACTTCAAAAAGGGGTTATCCGTAGTGTAGAAATTGAAACAGAGAAAATTCCTTTCGAAGGTATAGGTACAGTTACCTTATATATTAGCCCAAAACACCAACCTGAATATTATAGCTATATATGCTCTTTGAAACCAAAACGAGTAATATTTAACCCAGGAACCGAAAACCCAGATTTTTATTCACTTCTTAAAAAAAACAACATTGAAGTTGAAGTTGCCTGTACGCTTGTATTACTTTCTACGAATCAATATAAGTCCTAAAAAAGTAATGAGACCGTTAATGGGTAATAACTCATAACCCACTTGGTATCCTCCTAATTTTTCAGCAGGAATAGTACCAATAATAGAAATAATAATTACTGAAGCCAGCGTTACTATCCACACATACTTATCTCGTATTTTAAATTTGGTGAAAATACCAAATGCAAAGAGCCCTAAAAGCGGTCCATAGGTATAGCCTGCTACCACTAATAAGCTGTCTATGACATTGCTGGTAAGAATATATTTAAATACAATAATGACTAAAACCAAAAGAAAACTCATCCCAATATGCGTTAGTTTTCGTACTTTTTTTTGTTTTGCTTCGGGTTGCTTTTCAATATCTAAAAAGTCCACGCAAAAACTAGTGGTAAGCGATGTTAAAGCACTATCTGCACTACTGTAAGCGGCAGCTATTAAGCCCAAAAGGAAAGTGATTCCTAAGGTAATTCCTAATCCACTATTAAGCGCAATTTCAGGGAAAAGGAGGTCGGTTTTTGGATTGCCGTCCATGAAAGGGATGGCAATATTGAATTTTTCGGCATAGATAAATAACAAGGCTCCTAATAATAAAAATAGAAATGTAACCCCTACCAAGACAATACTAAAAGTTACCATGTTTTTTTGAGCATCTTTTAAGCTCTTGCAGGTAAGGTTTTTTTGCATCATGTCTTGATCCAGCCCCGTCATACAAATGGTTATAAACATTCCCCCGAAAAAAGATTTCAGGAAATGATTTTTTTTGAAGAAGTTTTCAGTTGAGAAAATCGAATTATATTTTTTAAGTTCTTCCGAAGCTAAAAAATCGGAAAAACTCCATTGTAATTCGCTTGTGATGAAATAGATAGATAAGCATACGGCAACAATCATAAACAACGTTTGAAGGGTGTCGGTCCAAACAATTGTTTTAATTCCCCCTTTGTTGGTGTAAATCCAAATCAATAAAATAGAGATAACTACGGTAATTTCAAAAGGAATATGGAGCGCATCAAAAACAAACTGCTGCAACACAATAGCCACTAAAAAAAGCCTAAATGAAGCACCTAATACACGCGAAATGAAGAAGAAAAATGCCCCTGTTTTATAGCTCACAACCCCAAACCGTTCTTCCAAGTATTGATAAATGGAAGTTACATTTTGTTTGTAATAAATAGGCAATAGCACAAAAGCCACTACAAAATACCCAACAAAATACCCTAAGACCACTTGAAAATAGGAAAATCCCGAAGCTCCAACCCAGCCGGGAACCGAAATAAAAGTAACCCCGCTTAGAGAGGCACCAATCATTCCAAAAGCAACCAAATACCAAGGTGATTGCTTGCCGGCCCTAAAAAAAACCTCGTTACTGTCTTCTTTGCCGGTGAAATAAGAAATAAGCATGAGAACCCCAAAATAAAGAGCGATAAGAATTAAAATATACATGGGCTGCATAGTGGTAAAACAGATTTATTGTTGGTTAAAAATACAAACTTAAAATTTCTACCGATGACTTTTTAACTACTTTACGATGTAATTTGCAATATATCTCAAATTATATTTTTTATCTTGAATATGAAGATTTTGAATTGTAACTTTGAGCTTTAAATGTATCAATTATGAAAAAGAATTTATTTTTTTCCGGTAGTGTTTTTTTGCTTCTATGTATTAGTCATTTAGGGTATTCGCAAGAATATTTGCAAATGATTGAGGCGGGCACTTATACCGTAGAAGAAATTGTAAACAATGCTGAAACTTATTTTGCCGATAAAGACAAAGGTCGCGGGAGTGGTTATATTCCATTTAAACGTTGGGAATATATGGCTAACCGCTTAAAAAACGAAGACGGTTACTTAACTCCATTTACGGAACGACTTGCCGAGCTGCAACAATACAATGCCTATCTTAATGAAACAGCATCACAAAGACAAAACCTCTTTGATAATTGGCAGGAACTAGGCCCCGATTACTGGAATGCTACTACCCATTGGAGTCCCGGAGTGGGGAGAATTACAGGGATAGCAGTGGATGCGGCTGATAACAATCACATTATTGTAGGTGCCAACACCGGAGGTGTTTGGAGAACAGTAGATGGAGGTGCTAACTGGGCACCATTGGGAGATTACTTTTCCAACTTGTATGTGTATTCGGTGGCGATAGATCCTAACGATTCTGATACCTATTTTTTTGGATCTGGTAGCGGACTTATTTACAAGTCAACAGATGCTGGTGCTACTTGGAATCTTTTAGGAAACGCAGGGGCCTCTTTGATTAACAAAATTTTACCTCATCCCACAGATTCAAACATCTTGTTTGCTACGTCTGAAAATAACGGTATTTTCGGATCTACTAACGGGGGAAGTTCTTGGACAAAACTTATCACTACCGAAAACAGAGGGTACGACATTGAGTTTAAACCGGGAGATACCAATACCGTATATGCTTCAGGCAACGGATTTTATGTGTCAACTGATGGAGGCGTAAGTTTCACGCAAACTACAGGCTTTAGTACAGGGCCAAAAATGATTGGGGTTTCGGCTAATAATCCTGCCGTTGTTTATGTAGTAGAAGCTGCAAGTGGTCAATTTAATGGATTCTATCAATCATCCAATAGCGGTGTTTCTTTTACTGAATTAAATCACACAGGTAGAAATTATTTTGGCTACGATACAGCCGGATTTGATCCCGGTGGGCAAGCTCCCCGCGATATGGATATTGCCGTTAATCCTAATGACGTTAATGAAGTTCACATTGCGGGCGTATTAACTTGGCGTTCTACCGATGGGGGTGCCAATTTCTCTTGTACGGCAGATTGGATTCCCAATGCTGCGACAAATGCCAATATAGGCTATTGCCATGCCGATGTGGATATCCTTGAATTTATTGGCTCTACACTCTATGTTGGAACCGATGGAGGAATTTATAAAGCAGTTAATACAGGAACGGTTAATGCTAATTATTATGAAGATTTAACAACCGGTATAGGCATACGCCAGTTCTATAAAATAGGAGTATCCCAAACACCTCAAGTTCGGGTTACAGGAGGTTCACAAGATAATGGGAGCTCTTTCTATGATGCCGGTACAGGTGATTGGATAGACTGGGTAGGCGCTGATGGGATGGAAGGCTTTGTGAGTAAAGACAATATTGATTTTATGTTTGCCATGATTCAATTTGGAGCCATGTATCGCACCACTACAGGAGGTACCAACTTAACCACATTGAGTAATCCTGGTTCTGGATCTGGAAATTGGGTTTCTCCCTTTGAGCAAGACCCAATTATTCCCGGTACCATCTATTGCGGGTATAATATAATCTACAAAAATCCGAATAATGGCAATAATGGTGCTTGGGTGCCTATATCTCAAGATTTTGGTGGTAATTTGGATAATTTAAAAATTGCCGCTTCAAACAATTTGGTGATGTATGCCTCTAGAGGAGCGTTCTTATATAGAACTACCGATGGAGGTGCTACCAATTGGGCACAAATGACACAACCGGGAGGATTCATTAATTCTATTGCAGTACATCCTTCAAACCCAGATAAAATAGCAGTGGCAGTTTCAGGAGCCACAAAAGTGCGTATCTCCGACGATGGTGGGGCTACTTGGCAGGATTATCTTTTTAATTTACCCAACTTTAGTTCGTTGGCAGTAGTATGGGATGATAATGGTGATGACGGACTCTATGTAGGGATGGATTATGGGGTGTATTACATTGATAATACATTTACCGATTGGCAACCGTTTATTACCAATTTGCCCAATGTAATTGTGAATGAGTTAGAAATAAACCAAGCCGATGGTAAAATTTATGCAGGCACTTATGGAAGAGGTCTTTGGGCTTCTCCAAAATATGGTGTTATATTAGGAACAAATGAAGTGCTTACACCGGAGTTAGTGACCTTGTTTCCAAACCCGAGCTTTTCAACAATTAAGATTCTGTATCAAGGAGAAGCAGAAATGGATATTCGTGTTTTTGACACCACTGGAAAATTGGTTATTTTTGAGCCTAATGTAATGCTTAGAGGGCAACATTCTTTAAATGTATCGCATTTA
>JAGQZA010000168.1 GCA_020435805.1 Flavobacteriaceae bacterium | reverse complement strand
AAAACATTAATTAATTGAATTTTTATTGTTATATCTAAAATTTTTCTCGTGAAATGCCCATTAACAAATTATACAAACCTACGAAGATGAACAAACAGGGCATTCCATCTTCCATTATATTAAATATTTTGTACAGATGAAACAAAGCATTAAAGATTTCATTTCCAAAGTTGCCGAAATGAACCCCAACGAGCCTGAATTTTTACAGGCGGTTACCGAAGTTGCAGAAACGGTTATCCCATTTATTGAAGAAAATGAAATGTACCAAGGTAAAATGCTCTTGGAGCGTATGGTAGAACCAGAACGTACACTTATTTTCAGAGTGCCTTGGACCGATGATAAAGGTAAAATTCAAGTAAATAGGGGGTATAGAATAGAATTTAATTCGGCCATTGGGCCTTATAAAGGGGGATTGCGCTTTCATCCATCAGTAAATTTGAGCATCCTTAAATTTTTAGGGTTCGAACAAACTTTTAAAAATAGCTTAACCACACTTCCTATGGGAGGCGGAAAAGGAGGTAGCGACTTTGACCCAAAAGGGAAAAGTGATGGCGAGGTCATGCGTTTTTGCCAAAGTTTTATGACAGAACTCTCAAGACACATTGGTCCTAACACCGATGTGCCCGCAGGAGATATAGGTGTAGGAGGACGTGAAATAGGATTTATGTTTGGGCAGTACAAAAGACTCCGTAACGAATTTACCGGAGTTTTTACCGGAAAAGGGCTAAGTTATGGAGGATCTTTAATTAGACCCGAAGCTACAGGTTATGGAGATGTTTATTTTGCAAAAAACATGTTAGCGACCAAAGGGGAGAGCTTTAAAGGCAAAACGGTTGTTATTTCAGGATCCGGAAATGTAGCTCAGTATGCAGCAGAAAAAGCCATGCAGTTTGGCGGAAAAGTGGTTACCTTTTCGGACTCTGCGGGATATATTTATGACGCAGAAGGAATCAATGAAGAGAAATTGGCCTATGTCATGGATCTAAAGAATAATAAAAGAGGAAGAATAAGTGAGTATGTTAAGAAATATCCTTCGGCAAAATATATAGATGGAAAACGTCCTTGGGAAGTAGCCTGTGATATAGCCCTTCCTTGCGCTACTCAAAATGAATTGAACGAAGAGGAGGCAAAAATGCTTGTAAAAAATGGTTGTATCTGTGTGGCTGAAGGAGCTAATATGCCCTGTACACCCGAAGCAATTGCCGTATTCCAAAAGGCAAAAATCTTGTTCTCTCCAGGTAAAGCTTCAAATGCCGGGGGCGTAGCAACATCCGGGCTGGAAATGTCCCAAAACTCCTTACGATTAAACTGGACAAGAGAAGAAGTTGACGAGCGATTACATACCATTATGAATGATATTCACGCAGCTTGCGTAAAATATGGAAAAGACGGAAATGGTTATGTAGATTATGTAAAAGGAGCTAACATAGCAGGGTTTGTAAAAGTAGCCGAAGCCATGATGGCCCAAGGTGTTGTTTAAAAATATAATTTCCTAATAATAAGGTTGTCGAAAGGCAACCTTTTTCATTTATTATTGCAATAAATACGAGTTTAGAGTGTTTAATAATCACAGAAAAAGTAACTACCTAATGAGAAATCTTTGTGTTTTTTTGCTCACATTTTGGGTTTCAATTTCTTTCTCTCAAAATTTTGAAAAACAATGGAAGGGTTTCTTTTCCTATGTGTCTATTAAGGCTATTTCCCATGGAAATGACAAAATATATGTAGGTTCTGAAAATGCAATCTATACTTATGATCTTTCCACACAAGAAATAAACACTTTTTCTACTATTCAAGGACTTTCTGGAGAAACTATTTCTGCCCTTCATTATAGTATTGATTATGGGGCACTTTTCATTGGGTATGAAACTGGGCTTATAGATGTAGTTATCGATGGAGAGGAAAACATTCTGAAAGTAGTAGATATACTAGACAAGCCTACTATCTCACCAAACAGAAAAAGAATTAATCAATTTTATGAACACGACGGAAGCCTATTTATAGCAACAGAATATGGAATTTCTGTATATGATATTGCAAGGTTAGAATTTGGAGACACCTATTTTATAGGGGCATTGGGGACACAAATTAACGTCACTCAAACAACCATCTTGCCCCCTTACATTTATGCTTCAAGCATGGAGGAAGGGTTGAAAAGAGCCCTTATAGATAGTGATAATTTAATAGATTATGAAGAATGGGAAACCATTGCTACAGGCCCCATGGTAGGGGTTCAATCTTTGGGGGACGATATATATATTGCACGAGATTATAGTGTTGCAAGGATAATAAATGGCGGTTCGGTGGCCGTTGCAACCTATGTAAATACTATTAGAGATTTTACTTCAGATGGGCAAATCCTTACCGTAACTACAAGAGATGATATTTATGCGTATGATGACAATATTACATTAATAGCTACTGCTTCAATTTTGCCCGCTTTGGAAGATCGATTCCAGTCAGGAATTTCTTTTGGCCAAAACTTTTATGTGGGAACTTTTGAAAACGGTCTTTATAAAATCCCTTTTGCCACAAGCTCTTTTAATCAAATTTTGCCAAATGGCCCTATCTTAAACTCTCCATTTGCCATTGACGCCAGCCCCGGACAACTTTGGGTGTCCTTTGGGGATATTGATGTAAATTTTGACCCATCCCCTTTTAATTATAGGGGGATTAGCCTTTTACAAGAAGAAAACTGGGTTAATATTGACAAAGGACAACTATTTGGGGCTAGCGACTTGGTCAATGTAAAAATCAATCCTTTAAATTCCAACGAAGTATTTTTTTCATCTTTTCAAGAGGGACTTTTAAAAGTAGTTGATCAAACACCTCAAATTCTATACGATGAAACGAATAGCATCTTGGATCCATTAGAAAATGATCCCGATGGAGCAATAAGAATTTTTGGAGCACAATTTGACAGAGATAACAACCTTTGGTTTGTACAATCTTTAACTAAAGAGGGGTTATTAAGATTAACCCCAAATGGGCAATTCCAAAAATTTGATATTTCGACCATTATTGATTCTGAGAACGAAAGCGGTCTTAATAAAGTAGCTATAAGCAGAGAAGGGTATGTATTTATTGCCACTTCTGAAAATGGACTGGTAGGATATAATCCTTCTGAAAATAAATTTGCAAAAATTGGGAGTGAAATTGGGAATGGAAACCTCCCAACAACAAATGTTAGAGCCCTTGCTTTTGATGCCTCTAACAGGCTTTGGATAGGAACTTTAAAAGGATTAAGAGTGTTGTTTAATGTAGGTGGGTTTTTTGGCGAAACGGTGGTAGATGCCCAAGAAATTATCATTTTGGAAGATGGGGTTCCGCAAGAATTATTGTACGAACAAAGTATTACAGATATTGAAGTAGATGGGTCTAACAATAAATGGATTGCTACCGCCACTTCGGGAGTGTTTTACCTTTCTTCAAACGGACAAGAAACACTATTAAGGTTTACCAAAGACAATTCGCCGCTTCCTTCCAATAATGTACAGGATATTACTATTGACAACGCTACCGGGCGGGTTTATTTTGCTGCAATTAATGGCCTTGTTGCTTTTGAAGGAACTTCTACGGCACCGCGTGATAATCTTGAAAATGTGTACGCATTCCCAAATCCTGTTCGACCTAATTTTACAGGGAGTGTCACCATAGACGGATTAACGGCAGACGCCAACGTAAAAATTACCGATATTGAGGGGAATTTGGTGTTTGAAACTACCAGTCAGGGAGGAAGTGTCCTATGGGATACCACTGCTTTTGGAAAGTATAAAGTAGCATCGGGAGTCTATATGGTTTTAATAACTTCCGAAGATCAACTGGAGACCAAAGTCACTAAAATTATGGTGATACGATAAGATGCAGGTTTCTACACGGGCATTTGTTTTTTCCTCTGTAAAATATGCCGAAGCCGATTTAATTGTCTCTTGTTTTACCGAAAAATTTGGAATTAAAAATTATCTCCTTCGAGGCATTTTAAAATCCAAAAAGGGAAAGCTTCGTACTTCCATGTTTCAACCACTTTCTTTACTTGCTATGGAGGCTTACCATAAAGATAAAGGATCTTTAGAGCGTATTTCCGAAGCAAGAGTACAGTATCCCTATAAAACCCTTCAAACAAATATCGTAAAATCTTCATTGTTGCTTTTTCTTTCAGAAGTCCTAAAGAATTCCGTAAAAGAGGAAGAAGCAAATCCGGAACTTTTTCAGTTTCTTGAAGAGGCATTAGTATGGCTGGATACTCATGAAGAAGGGGCTAATTTTCACTTGCTTTTTCTCCTTAAACTAACTTATTTTCTGGGATTTTATCCAGATTTTTCTGAAAAAACATTCCCTTATTTTAATCTTTTGGAAGGAAATTTTCAGCAAAATACATTGGGTCAATTTTGCGAAACGGGAGAAGCAATAGAAATGCTGAAAGAATTAGACTCCCTCACTTTTGAAACATTAACTACCTTGAAAATTTCAAAATCAATTCGCTTTCAAACACTAAATGTTCTCCTTCACTATTATCAGTTGCATGTACAAGGTTTCAAATACCCTAAATCACTTGCGGTGTTAACACAATTGTTTCATTAAAGATTATTTTTGGGCAAGGGTGTGTTTTTCTTTGGTGTGTTACGCCTTCAATTTTTAACCTTATACTGATAAAGAGCAAAATGAGATGAAGCGGTATAATAGAAAGAAGGGTTACACAAAATATTTTAAATTTTTAATCCCAGCCTATTTTTTTATTGAATTTATCTGCAGCTTCATTCCACTTTTTTGGAGCTTTAATTCGGTAACCCAAAAAAAAAAAAAAAAGGTTTTGACGATCTTCA
>JAGQZA010000167.1 GCA_020435805.1 Flavobacteriaceae bacterium | reverse complement strand
AAACTCCAGTAACACCCGTTTAATTTTGGTAGTAGGGGTGCCTTTTACCTCGCAGATTCGGTTTGGGAATAATTCATTTTCAGAAGCCAGCTCCACAAAGTGTTCTGCTTCTTTTTTAGGAAGAATTACCGCAAAGATTCCTTTTTCTGAAAGTAAATGAGCCACACAAATCAATAAATGTTGAAAAGGGAGTGCGTCTTCAAATCTTGCCAAATCACGTGCGTTACTTTCGGTTTTATAATCATCTCGATAAAAAGGAGGATTGGAAATAATGAGGTTGTATTTTTCTTCTACCTCTGAAGCAAATTCTTGGATGGAAGCGTGGTAACAAAACAATCGATCTCCCCAAGGGGAAGCTTCAAAATTCTCGGTACATTGCTCGAACGCATTATCGTCTATTTCCACTGCATCAATGGTTTCGACAGAAGAGCGTTGCGCTAGTTGTAAGGCAATAATACCGGTTCCTGCACCAATGTCCAAAATGCTTTCCGGTTCATTTTCAAGAGAAACCCATGCACCCAAAAGCACTCCATCGGTACCAATTTTCATGGCACAGCGATCTTGGGCAATGCTAAATTGTTTAAAGTGAAATGGAGATGACATTACAAATAAATATCAATCAAGCCTTCGGGAGTAGTTAAAAAAATGGTTTTGGAAGCTCTATCTACTTTTTCAATAAATTCATCATTGATAGGGATTAGCACTTCTTTTCCGTTATGGTCTATTTCAAAAAGGGCTTGAGCGGTAGTGTCATTGACGCCGGTAATGGTTCCAATGCTTCCGAAGGAAGCGTCTTCAACGGTAAAACCAATGATTTCGTGATAATAAAATTGATTGCCACTTAATTTAGGAAGGAAATCTAACGGCAGGTATAATGCTGCGCCGATTAAAGCATCGGCGTCTTGCTCGTTATCTACTTCTTCAAATTTTACACGAAGTAATTCCGATTTATGAAGGGAGCTATTTTCAATAAAAAATGGAATCAAGCTTTTGTGTTGTTCCACAAAAACCGATTCCATTTCAGTAAATAATTCGGGTTCGTCTGTGTCTAGCTTTACTAGTAACTCACCCTTAAAACTGTATTTTTTTACGATTTTGCCAACGAAGAAACAATCCTTCTTTTGCATCAACTAAAAAAATTACTCTTCTTCTTTGGTAGCTTCTTCTGCAACAGCAGCAGGAGCTTCTTCAATAGTTTCGGTAGCTGCTTCTACTACTTCTTCGTTAGCTTCGGCAACAACTTCTTCTGCAGCCTCTTCAGCTTCCACTACAGGTGCTGCAGTACGAGCTTCGTTAACGGCTTTTTCAGCCTTTAAAGCTTCTGCTTTCGCTTTGGCTTTAGCATCGGCCAATTTGCTTTTTTTGTTGTCAACGGCATTTGCTTTTTCTTGTAACCAAGCTTGGAATTTTTCTTCAGCTTGCTCTTCCGTTAAAGCCCCTTTCACAACGCCTTCCGCAAGGTGTTTTTTCAACAACACCCCTTTATAAGAAAGAATTGCTCTGGCAGTATCTGTAGGCTGTGCTCCGTTTTGAAGCCATTTTACAGAATGGTCAACATTAATGTCGATGGTAGCTGGGTTGGTGTTAGGATTATAGATTCCTAATTTTTCAAGAAAACGACCATCTCTTTTAGAACGGCTATCTGCCGCTACAATCCAAAAAAATGCTTTTCCTTTTTTACCGTGTCTTTGTAATCTAATTTTTACTGGCATACGAATTAATTTTTGAGGTCACGACCTCGGTTATAATTTTTTTTGAGTGCGCAAAGATACTATATTTTCCTTTTGAAACTATGCAGATTAAACTTTTATTTTATATTTGTTACAACCTATAGACCCAAATCTATTATGAAACATATTATTTTACTACTTTTTGTAGCCGTTATAGCCTTTTCCAGCTGTGAAACTATTGAAGATAATAGCACTGTAATACAGGCGCAAGTGGATAGTGTTTTTTTTAAATCTCTTGATGCCGTAGGTAGCGAAACTGTCGGTCAAGGAATTCAATTGCAAGGCATTACAGATAATCAAGTACTTACACTTAGACTCAATGACAGAATGGAAGGAGAGTATCTATTATCTCAAAATTCTGAAAATTTTGCAACGTTTGAGAATGGAAACGGAGTAGTGTATTCTACTACTTTTGGTGGAGATGGCTCTGTTACCATTACTTCTTTGGAAGCTTCAGGATATGTAACAGGTAATTTTGACTTTTACGCTGTGGCTCCCGGGCTCGACACTATTTATGTTAGCAAGGGGTTGTTTTATCGGGTGCCTTATGGAATTTCTACAAACCCAGATACGCCTAATGCAGGGACTTTTAATGCGCAAGTGGATGGAGCTCCTTTTAGCCCCATTTCGGTAGGTGCGGTAGATTCGGGAAATTCACTATTAATTTCTGGAGCTACCAGTGTTAGTACCATTATTATAAGAGTGCCTATAGCTGTTGAAGTTGGTAATTATACCTTGCCCCAGGCGGGTTTTCAGGCTTCTTATGCGGTTGGTGCGACGACTCAAGACGCAACCGCAGGAAACATTTCGATAATTACCCATAATACTACTGCAAAGACTATTTCGGGAAGTTTTTCTTTTGTGACTGAAGGAAATACCATTACCGAAGGGCAATTTAACGTTAGCTATAATTAAGAAAAGACAATAACATTTTTAAACCGAGCTTTGTCTCGGTTTTTTTGTGGAAAAAAAAATAGGATTGTTTACAACTTTGCCAAGCATTCTTTTTTAGTTTTTCTATTTTTATAGCTGAAAGAAATTTTCCAAAAACCACTCATGTTTTTAATTTTTGATACGGAAACCACGGGACTTCCCAAGCGCTACAATGCGCCCATTTCAGACACTGAAAACTGGCCAAGGTGTGTGCAAATTGCGTGGCAGCTACATGACGAATTAGGCAATTTGGTTGAAGCCAAGGATTTTTTAGTAATTCCGGAAGGATTTGATATTCCTTACGATAGTGAGCGAATTCATGGAATTTCTACCGCTTTAGCTACCGACCAAGGAATCCCTTTGCAAGAGGTAGCCGCAATGTTTCTGGAAGTACTTTCAAAAACCAAATTTATTGTAGGGCAAAATGTAGATTTCGATCTTAACATTATGGGGTGCGAGTTTTTTCGTTTGGGGATAGATAACCCTTTGGAAGAATTTCCCGTCTTAGATACCTGTACCGAAACTACGGCACAATTGTGCCAGCTACCCGGAGGTAGAGGAGGAAAGTTTAAGCTTCCTAATTTATCTGAACTTCACGAGTTTTTATTTAATGAAACTTTTGAAGAGGCTCACAATGCCACGGCCGATGTGGAAGCCACCACCCGTTGCTTTTTTGAACTGGTACGACGAAGAATTTTTACGAAAGAAGAACTGGAGGTAACCGAAGCATATTTTACTTCTTTTTCTGAAGTAAATCCATTGCCTATAAAACCTGTTGGTCTGCAGCACATCAATTTAAGAGAGGCTTCAAACAAGCTTAGGGAAATCCAAAAAGGAGGTGCTGAAACACAAGAAATTTCCAAAGAAGAAATCAAGGAAAACATAGCAACTTTAGCTACTTTTCCTTTTGTGCATCTTCATAATCACTCCCAATTTTCCATACTTCAATCTACTTCTTCTACCAAAGATTTGGTGCAAGCAGCGGTAAAAAATAATATGCCTGCGGTAGCCATTACCGATAGCGGTAACATGATGGGAGCTTTTCACTTTCTTCAAAGTGTAACCTACCACAATCAGTCACTTTCCGAAGATGAAAAACACAAACAACTCAAGGCGATTGTAGGGTGTGAGTTTTTTGTCTGTGAAGACCATGAAAATAAAACCCATAAAGATAACGGCTACCAAATAGTGATGCTGGCCAAAAATAAAAATGGCTATCATAATTTGGCAAAAATGGCCTCTATTGCTTATACCAAAGGGTTTTATTACGTTCCTAGGATTGATAAAAACATTATTCGGCAATACAAAGACGATATCATTGTGCTAACGGGAGGAATTTACGGGGAAGTACCTTCCAAAATTTTAAACATTGGTGAAAATCAGGCAGAAGAATCATTGCTTTGGTGGAAAGAGCAATTTGGCGACGATTTGTACATAGAAATTATGCGCCACGACCAAGAAGATGAACGTAGGATTAATCCGGTACTCGTTGAATTTTCAAAAAAGCACGAAGTAAAGTTGGTGGCTTGCAACAATACCTATTACATTAACAAAGAGGATGCAAATGCCCACGACATTTTATTGTGTGTAAAAGACGGAGAAAAACAAGCGACTCCCATAGGTAGGGGACGCGGGTATCGTTACGGTTTGCCCAATCAAGATTATTATTTCAAGTCGCAGGAAGAGATGAAAGAGCTTTTTAAAGATCTTCCGGAAGCCATTTCGACCCTTTCAGAAGTGTTAGAAAAGATTGAGCCCTTCAGCTTAGTTAGGGAGGTGTTGCTGCCCAATTTTGCCATTCCGAAAGATTTTTTAGATGTTAAAGATGCTGACGGTGGAAAGCGAGGTGAAAATGCTTATTTAAAACACCTCACTTTTGAAGGTGCCAAAAAACGGTATCCCAATCTAACCCCCGAAATAGAAGAGCGCCTCAACTTTGAACTCGACGTCATTGCCAAAACGGGTTATCCGGGTTACTTTTTGATTGTTCAGGATTTTATTGCCGAAGCACGAAAGATGGGGGTTTCAGTGGGTCCCGGGAGAGGTTCTGCAGCAGGTAGTGCGGTAGCCTATTGTTTAGGAATTACCAACATAGACCCTATTACCTACGATCTTCTTTTTGAGCGTTTTCTCAATCCGGATCGTGTGAGTATGCCCGATATTGATATTGATTTTGA
>JAGQZA010000166.1 GCA_020435805.1 Flavobacteriaceae bacterium | reverse complement strand
GGAGAATGAGGGATTCGAACCCCCGGTACGTTGCCGCACAACAGTTTTCAAGACTGCCGCATTCGACCACTCTGCCATTTCTCCAGTTCCAGTTTGAGCTTTTTTCGACCCCAACCAGATTTATAGTATTTTTCTTTTTTCAATGCTTCTTCCTTTGTCAGGGCATTCTCGTGAAAAAAGAGCTTCCACGGAAAGAACCTAGATGTAAAGGAACTCTTCCCCGAATTGTGTTGTGCTAACCTTTTCTCAAGATTTGAGGTGTAACCAACATATATCTTGTTATGTGATTCACTCCACAATGCATAAACATAAAACATACTTTAATAAAGAACTTATACTTTCCGCATTCGATAGTGTGATGCACCTTGTGCAAACGCTACTTTGCCACTCCTTGTCACGTTTTTGCTTTAGCAAATCACGTGATACCATTTCACCAATGGGGTGCAAATATAATATGCTTTTTTAATTTTTTAAAGTTTTTCCATTAATTAATTCAAGAAGATAGTTTCTCTCTTTAATTGAATCAATCAAATCAATGGTCTTTTCATTTTAGTAATAATTCATTAGCTATTTTTGTTGGGTAAAATTAAGGAATTATGGCCTCCGAAATTATTGAAAAACTACAATGGCGCTATGCGTGTAAAAAATTTGACCCTTCCAAAAAACTTTCTGAAGAAAAACTGCAAGTGCTAAAAAATGCGTTTAACTTAACAGCCACTTCCTACGGACTACAACCTTTGAAAATGGTCATTATAGAAGATTCTGC
Source organism: Flavobacteriaceae bacterium (assembly GCA_020435805.1). Classification (GTDB taxonomy): domain Bacteria; phylum Bacteroidota; class Bacteroidia; order Flavobacteriales; family Flavobacteriaceae; genus Halomarinibacterium. Next base: position 4,145 of record JAGQZA010000166.1, on the reverse strand, counting down.
GATAAAAGAAAAATTAGTTTCTATTAGCATGAATCAATTTCAAGTTCGTGACGCCTCGCATGTATTGGTGCTTTGTATCGAAAAAGAGGTGCAAGAAAAATTTATTAAAGAACATTTTGAAAGAGTAGAAGATATTCGTCAAACGTCCCGAAAGATTTTAGACCCTTTTGAAAAAAGCCTCATACAATCTTTTTCTAAAAAAACTCCTGAAGAGATTAGCCTTTGGATGACAAAACAGGCCTACCTTGCCTTAGGGAATCTGTTAACGGTTTGTGCTTTGGAAGGTATTGATTCTTGCCCTATGGAAGGTTTTGAGCCTGAAAAATATGATGCCTTGTTAGGCTTGAAAGAAAAGGGATTGCAATCTGTTTTGGTATTACCGGTAGGATACCGCGCCGAAGATGATTTCTTCTCTTCACTAAAAAAAGTAAGAAGGGGAGTAGAAGAGGTTATTATTGAGCTATAAAAAAAGTGGGCTTAATGCCCACTTTTTCAAATATTAAATTTATTACTCAGTTTCTCCAATGTGATGCTTGTAGAACTTCCAAGCTTCTTGCGCAACATCTTTTCCTAACTCTAATCCTGCAATATTATCTGCTTGAATATGGTATCCTCCCAATACTCTAGAAATACCAGCCATTTCGGCAGTTTTGCTGAATGTTGGGAATTTTAAAGTAATAGTATCTCCTAAGTTGTCTGGTTCGGTTAAATACCCTGCTACCAATTCCACCTCTTCACCAAATTCATCACTTCCTGTCCAAAGTTTTAAAGCTTCGGCACATCCACCACTAATGGTGCTATGTCCCGAAGTATAACTAGGGAAGGGAGGGCATAAAAAGGTGTCCGGGCTATAGGGTCTCCATTGAGAACCGTCCATTTCTATCATCCCTTTTCCAACACCGCCCCAGGCAGTTATTTTTTTACCGGTATAATATTCATGAACCAGTGCATAAGGTCTTGCAAAATCATAGTGCATTTTAGAATCCCAGGAAGCTATAAAAGCATCCATGGCCACTACCTGGTTATAGAAAAACATTTTAACATCTTGGTCTAGGCTATGATTATCTCTTCGGGAAACTGCTTGTGCAAATTTCAACCAGTGTCCTGCTTGTTGCACCGATTGAGGTCCATCTCGCATAAACTCTACCAGTGCTTTTTGTTCGTCGGTAAGGTTTGCTTGAAGCTCAACCACTTCAGCCACTTCAGCCTTTAGTTGGTCTGATCCAACCAATGGAGGGGGACCGGGTCTAAATTGATCTCCGGATTTCATAGAAACAGGAGTCACTTTATTCCAGTATGGTGTTAAACAACCTGGAGCAAATTCGCCACCTCTTCCATCAGAAAAGTATTTTGGTTGCCAACGATTGATATCTACATTGTTGTCGGCTGTGTTCACAGGTTGGTATCCTGTATAATCAAAATAGGGTTTTCCTTCAGCTCCTTCTTCTTCACCATATTGATTGGATCCATCTCCTTTTCGAGCTTCAATCACCATTTTTGCTGCCAAATTCCCAATTCCTTCAGGAGTGGTAGGGTCTAACGACTCGTTGTTGGGGTCTAAGCCCATGGCTATCATTTTATCAGCCCATAGTTGTTTGTCGGTAAAATAGTATTCATTTAAGGCTCTATACGCCGCATAACTAATGGCAATTTCCTTATTTTTCAAGGTTCTTTCAGCTTCAGGTCTTCTTTCAACGTCATCAAGATACACCGGAATGGCTTTGTCATCATATCGTGACCACGCATCAAAAACAGAAACCCAAATAAGCCCAATATATCTTGAAGTAATGGTAGGTCGAGGTTTAAATCTATCGGTGTCTAAAGCAGTTCCTTCAATAACGGCCACACTCCATTTATAGGCAACATTATTTACTCCAAGAGGTTCTGAGATTTCGATCTCGGAATTTTCATTTTTTTCTTTTTGCTTACAGCCTATTACAAATGCGATTGCAAGTAAGGTGAGTACTATTATCTTTTTCATAATTAAAGGGTGGTTGTTTGTCTTAGTAAATGTATTAATTTTTACTTTTTAACAAAAAAAAACACCCATAAATTGGGTGTTATTAATTAACTTTCTTCTATTTATTGAATAATACCGCTTATTGAATAATACCGCCGCAACTTACTCTCCCTCCTGCATTGCCTGTGGGTTGGGTGGTAAAATCATCCACTCCTTCATGTACAATAATGGCTTTACCTATAATATCTTTGCTTTCATCTCCACAACCTATACACCACTCATTGGTAGTGATGGTAATAGTTCCTTCTCCATTTTCATTGGCTTCAAAATTACCAATATCTCCTTTGTGATATCCTGTTTCGGCACCCCATTCTCCATGAGGCTGCATCGTTGGATTCCAGTGACCTCCCGATGAGGTGGCATCTGCTGCCGAACAATCTGCTTTTTCGTGGATGTGTATCGCATGCTTCCCAGGCGTTAATCCAAAAAAGCTGGCATTAAGTGTTACCATGCCGTCTTTTTCAATAATTTCAACTTTACCTGTTGCCGTAGATCCACTTTTTGATTCTAAAGCAAAAGTTATTTCTTTAACAACTTCTTCTACTTCTGTAGTTTTTTCAACTATCTCTTCGGTTTCCTCTGTTTTTTTAGTTTCATTTTTACAACCAACTAATGAAATTGCTGCAATGCTTAAAAAGGTAACTACTATTTTTTTCATTTTTACTATTTTTTGGGTTTTAGAATCTAATTATAAAGATACTAGCTTTACGCTTTATTTTTCTATTGTTTGCGGGATAATTTACTTTTCTTTCTTTTTAGTAAGATCTGTATTAATCCATACGCCTAATTGAAATCTATCAAAATTGGCTCCCGTAAAATGATTTTTCATGTAACCAACTTGGGTTGTAATATCTTTTGAAAATTTATATCCTACAGCTCCATACAACCTGTTTTGTCCAAAAATAGGCTCTTGTAAATTGATGAACACTTCGTCGTAGGTCGTTAAAAACCATTGTTCCGTTACTGGATAGGTAATTCTCAATAAATATCGAAGTCTATGTTGCGTATCATTACCTGTTACGGGATTATCTAGAAATCGGTGCTCCAATCTATATCTATGGTTTAAACTAAATTTCCAGAGCGAATTTTTAAGGGATAATTCTTCATAAATTCTATGCTCAATGGTCTTTTTTTCCCCCTCAATTTCAGTAAAAGTTGCGTCAGTAGGAATATATCCATAACCTATAGTAGTAGTGGCATTTTCTGAAAAATGGTAATTAAGTCCGGCCCGCAATAATAACTGATTTAAATTGGAACCAAACTCGTAAGTTCTGTATTGAATTTCAGAATGGATACTTAGCTTTTCTGAAACTTTGTGTTTTGCAAACAACATGAACCAAGAACCTAACTTGTCTTCGCCGTTATCTTGACTTCTTACATTATAAAAGAGAAAAATTGCAATAAGTGTGAATAAGCTTTTTTTAATCATCATTTAGTTTTTATTTATGCTAAACGTTTGAGTTTCCTTAAATGGCAATAATTGTATGGCTTCCATTTTGGTTTTAAAATCTACCCAATCCTTTGTAAAAAAATCATTGGTACTTTGTAGTGCCTTTTCCAAAGCATCCTTAGCTTGTTGCATTAATCTGTTTTCAGTGGCAGTGAGCCCATTGGGGCGACTTTGGCTATACCAATTAGCGATTCCCATGCGTTGCATAACCGATACCTCGGGGTCTTCTGTAATTCCTTGTCGATTATCTTCCTTACCTATATAAAAAGCTACAATGGAATCTATCTTTTTTACCATTTCTTTGCTCTCTTTAATATTATCTTTATACTTTTCTTCATCTTCTTTTTTGAGCTTTTTACTGAAATCTTCCGTAGCTATTTTACTTTCTACCAGTTGTTTTACGGCATCGGCGGCTACCTGTGTCATTTTTTCTAAGGCTTTACTTGCCGTATAGGCATCATTAATTGCTTTTGGAGAAATATCTAATCTGGGATCACTTTCAACAGTAATAGTCACAGAGGAGGTTGTGTCCAAATACATTAACTCGGCTTTGTAATTACCTGGTTTTACTTGGGTTCCACCCGGTTCATTTTTACGATCTCGAATGGTTCGAGAAGGTCTATCCACTCCGGCTTCGTCCATAAACCAACGCCAACTGTAAATACCACTGCTGTC